>JBAVTZ010000084.1:0-4105 GCA_049696515.1 Candidatus Cybelea sp.
GTGCTCGGAATAGCCGTTGTGGCGGCGGGCTGGGTGAACCGCGATCTGATCCGGATCAAGATCGCTTCGATCTACGCTCGCGTTCAGCCCAAGCCGGGCGAAGCAAGCGTGCTCGAGAGAGGCGGAACCGCGTCGTTGCGGGGGGATGCCCCGTGGGCGCTCTCGGCCCTTCCCGATTGTCTGATACAGATATCGGAGTCGTCCGGGCCAAGGCACTACGTCCAGGCGCATTTGCCCCCTGATGCCACGCGCATTGTGCCGCCGGCGACGTTAGTGTATGGTGATTGCACCATCACCATCGCCGGTGAAGAGGCCTTCGTGCGGCGGGGAGAGGATCGCCTCCGAATCCCACCCCCCGTGCAGTTCTATCACGGTGGAGACCTGCTTGCGTTAATTCGTGAGACAGGCGCCATCGCCGAACTGCGGGTCTATCAACCGGCGCATCATTGACGAATTAACTTGACGATTCAAGACGAAGTAGAGAAGCGGCGAACTTTTGCGATCATCTCGCATCCGGACGCCGGCAAGACGACGCTAACCGAAAAGCTGCTGCTTTACGGTGGGGCTATTCACGTTGCCGGGCAGGTCTCCGCGCGCAAACGCCAGCGCCAAGCCACGAGCGATTGGATGGCGCTCGAGCGCGAGCGGGGCATCTCAATCACCTCGACGGTCTTGCAATTTCCCTACCGCGAGTACACCATCAACTTGCTCGATACGCCGGGTCACCAAGACTTCGGTGAAGACACGTACCGCACGCTGCTAGCCGCCGACAGTGCAGTCATGCTGATCGACGCCGCCAAGGGCGTCGAGCCGCAGACCGAAAAGCTGTTTGCGATTTGCCGCGAGCGTGGGATTCCGCTCTTTACGTTCATCAACAAGCTCGACCGGCCCAGCCGCGACCCGCTCGAACTGCTCGACGAACTCGAGCGCGTGCTGGGCATCGGATCCTTTCCGATAAACTGGCCGCTCGGTAACGGCGAGGACTTCAAAGGCGTCTACGATCGCCGCACGCGCTCCGTGCATCTCTTCGAGCGCGCGGCTCACGGCACGACGCGTGCCGGCGTTTCGGTTACCGACGCGCACGATCCGCGATTGCGAGCCTTGGTCGGCGATCGCGTCTACGATCAGTTTCGGGAAGGCATCGAGCTGCTCGACGGAGCCGGCGAGCGATTCGAGCGCGACGCGATGCTGAGCGGCGCCATCACCCCGGTCTTCTTTGGAAGCGCGGTGACCAATTTCGGCGTTCAACTCTTCCTCGACGAGTTCGTTACGATGGCGCCCTCGCCGTCGCGCCGCGCAAGCGTGAACCCGACCGATCCGGCCTTCACCGGCTTCGTGTTTAAGATTCAGGCCAACATGGATCCTCGCCACCGCGATCGCGTCGCGTTCGTGCGCGTCTGCTCGGGTGAATTCGCCCGTGACATGACGGTGCGCAATGCGCGTACGGGAGCCCCGGTGCGGCTCGCCCGGGCGATGCGACTCTTTGCCGACGATCGCGAGTCGCTGGAAGTCGCCTATGCGGGCGACGTGGTAGGGCTTGCCAACCCGGGCGCTTTTGCGATCGGCGACAGCCTCTACGAAGGCGAGCCCGTCGCCTTCCCACCGATTCCAGCTTTTGCGCCGGAACATTTTGCGGCGGTGCGCAGTAGTGACGTAGCAGGTTACAAGGCGTTTGGGAAAGGTATTTCGCAGTTGCGAGAAGAGGGAGCGGTGCAGGTCTTTTATCCGTGGGGAGCCATACGCAGTGAGCCGATTCTCGGTGCGGTTGGGGAGTTGCAGTTCGAGGTCGCCCGTTACCGCCTCGATGCCGAATATAACGTCAAGACCGTTTTTACGACGCTGTCTTTCACGCTAGTGCGACACGTCGAAGGGGAGCGCGCGCAGATTGCTGCCGCCCATCTCCCGACGAACGCGAAGTTGGTCGAAGACTGGCAGGGGCGTCCGGTCGCTCTTTTCGAGAGCGAATGGAGCCTGCGGCTGGCGCAAGAATGGAATCCGCAGCTGACCTTTGCGCCTTTTGTCGCGCAGACCGGCAGGGAGGCACTGGCGTCGTGAATTCCTCACGAGCGCTACTCTTAATCGGGGCCGTCGGCATTCTGGTGGGCTGTTCGTTTCAGAATCGGAACGAGCGCGAGGCGGAGCGGATCACCCACGCCGTGATCGACAACGACTTGAAACCCGTGCAAAACGACATCGCCAAAGGAATAACGATTACGCGGGTCCAGGTCGCACAGTGGTCGGACGAGCTCAGCGGGCAAGGGAAGCTGCTCTCGCTCAAAGAGGCGCCGGCCGGCTGCGCCCCAGGCTGGCACTGTTTCGACGTGAAGTTTGAGAAACACGAGTATCGCGAGCGGATGCGCTTCGACGAGAACGGAAAAGTCGTCAACTGGGACTTTCACATGGCGCCTGCTGCAACGACGCAGTAAAGCCGGTGCCGGTTCCGTTCGCCGACATCCGCGCGGCCGCCCAGCGTCTGGCCGGCGTCGCGCACCGCACGCCAGTCATGCGTTCGCGAAGCTTGGACCTGCGGTGCGGCGCGCAGCTTTTGGTAAAATGCGAGAACCTTCAGCGCATGGGCGCGTTCAAGTTTCGAGGCGCATACAATTTCTTGGCTTCGCTTTCGCCGCAGGAAAAGCTCCGCGGCGTCGTAGCCTTCTCGAGCGGTAATCACGCGCAAGGCGTCGCACTGGCGGCTCGATTGCTGGGCATCCCGGCCACCATCTTGATGCCACTCGACGCGCCGGCGGTTAAACTGGCTGCTACCCGGGAGTATGGCGCAGAAGTGGTCCACTACGAGCGTGCGCTGTCGCACCGCGAAGAAATCGCGCAAGGCATCGCCGCCGAACGAGGTGCGACGCTCGTCCCCCCGTTCGATGACCCGCGCATCGTTGCCGGCGCCGGCACCGCCGCACTGGAACTCCTGGAAGAGGCTAACGATTTAGACGCAATCGTTGTGCCGGTCGGGGGCGGGGGATTGATGGGCGGGACGGCGATTGCCGCTCATGAGCTGGATGCCGGAATCGATATTTACGGCGTCGAGCCGGAGGCGGGAAACGATTTTGCGCAGTCGCTGGCTTCGGGAGAACGCGTCTCGATCGCAGTGCCGCAAACCATCGCCGACGGATTGCAAACGACGTCTCCAGGCGAAGTAACCTTCGCTATCGCGCGCGAGCACGTACGTGGCGTCGTGACGGTGAGCGACGATGAGCTGCGCGACGCAATGCGCTTTGCCTTCGAGCGCATGAAGCTGGTCGTGGAGCCGAGTGGCGCTGCGGCGCTGGCCGCGCTGCTGCACCGTCGCATCCCTGCCGTCATTGGCAAACGGGTCGGCGCGATAATCAGCGGCGGCAACATCGATCCAGCACGTTACGCGCAGCTGCTAGCGCCGTAGGCGCGAGCGCCTTTACATTGAGGTTGGCGCGGTAATATTTCCGCAGGCCACGTACTTGCCTAAGTTAGCCGCGCTTTCATGGACGTTGATCGCGGACGTTTGCTTGAGCAGCCCATCGATCGTAACTCCCTTGACGGTAGTCGTCGAGCTTCCGTTGACGACGTTACTCAAGGGATGGACGACGCCACCAAGATCGCTGCAGACTCCGTTGTGAATATGCGCCGGCTGTGCCGTGGTCGGCGCCCCTTTGAGCGCAATCACGACCTGTACGTCGCTGCCGACTTGAGTTAAGGTCGCGGTTCCGGTTTCGCCCGAGCCATTTTGGGCGTCGAGCGTGACCTTCAAGGTTGAGGTCGCCGCCCCCGCCGGTGCAAGCTGCATGACGGCGACGAGTGCAAATGATGTAAGAAGGATGAAAGCGTTTTTCATCTCGATTCCTTTCAGCGATCTTCTCGATCGCGGTCGTTCCGAGCAATCGACCGTTTCTGGAGCTTGCTTTGTTGCCCCTCGCTAGCGCGAAGTGACCCGGTTAAAGCGGTTCTGGAGCGTTTGCACGGCTTCGACCGCCTGCTGGGTAGGCGGCGCATCGGCTCCGTCAATAATCACTAGCAGGCTTCCGGATGCTTCGTTGATCGCGGCGAACTCGGTTGCGGCCAGCGGATGACCCGCCGCTTTGGCGGCGCCCTCTTCAACGTAGCTGCGGTCGATTATTGA
>JBAVTZ010000085.1:0-24787 GCA_049696515.1 Candidatus Cybelea sp.
GCTAGAGGCAGCCGCGGCGCGGCCGGCAGTCCGCCCGCGCGAGCCCTCAGAGGTTAGTCCCTGGGCCCGCGCCGTGAGCTCACCGCTGCCGCTCGCGCTGACCAGCTTCGTTGGACGCGAGATGGAGCTCGATGAGATCGCAACCTTGGTGAACGAGCACAGGCTGGTCACGGTCACGGGAGCGGGCGGCATTGGCAAAACCCAGACGGCGTTGCACGTCGGGACCGCACTCGGGCGTCAGGCTGAAGTTGCCGTTTGTTTTGTCGGGCTCGCGCCGATCGGAAATGCTTCGTTGGTCGTTGCCGCAATCGCGGCGAGACTGGGGGTACAAGAAGCGCCCAATCGGCCTCTCGTCGAGACGCTGGCGGCATTTCTAAGGAATAAGGCGCTGCTACTAATTCTCGACAACTGCGAGCACGTCATCACGCAAGCTGCGAATCTGGCCGAAACCCTATTGCCCGGTTGCCCGCGCCTGAGGATCCTAGCCACAAGCCGGGAGCCGCTGCGAGCCGCCGCAGAATATGCTTATCGGTTGCCGTCGCTGAGCGTTCCGGCGGGCGACGCCACTCGTGGGCTTGGCGCAACGGACGCCGCTACGTATGAAGCGATCGTCCTCTTTCGCGATCGTGCCCAAGCCGTCGATCATAACTTCGCGCTCACCGAAAAAAATGCGTCGACCGTTGCCGACCTTTGCCGCCGTCTCGACGGCATCCCCCTCGCGATCGAGCTGGCAGCGGCCCGCATGAACCTGCTCTCTGTGACGTCACTCATCGAAAGGCTCGGCGATCGTTTCCGTATCCTCACCGGAGGGGAGCGTACGGCGCTCCCACGCCAGCAGACGATGCGCGCGACGATCGATTGGAGCTACAACTTGCTCTCGCCGCCGGAGCAGCGGATCTTTGAACGCCTCTCGCTATTCGCCGGCGGCTGCACGCTTGAAGCTGCCGTTGCGGTTGGTGCGGGCGACGACGTGGCCGAGGTCGACGTTCTCGGCCTGCTTTCCTCGCTGGTCGATAAATCGTTGGTGGCGGCGGATTTCGAGGCGAGCGAGCCGCGTTATCGGTTCTTGGAGTCGTTCCGGCAGTATGCGCGCGAACGGCTCGCGATGCGCGGTGAAGAAAAAGTCGCGACCCGGCGGCATGCACTCGCGGCGCTCGACCTCGCCGAGCACTTAAACCGCGCGTATGATACCGATACCGACGCCGCCTGGCGCGCCCGAGTCCAAGAGGAATTGGACAACTGGCGGGCAGCCCTGCAGTGGACAATCGCGGATCGCGGCGACGTCGTCTTGGGGCAGCGACTCGTGGGAGAGCTGCGCCTGATGTGGCTCTATTTTGCGCCGGTCGAAGGACGGCGTTGGCTTCGCCTCGCCCTCGAGTCTAGCGACGAACGAACGCCGGCCAACGTGCTAGCGGGACTCAGCCTTACAGAGGCCACGATAGCCTGGTGTCTTCGCGAGTACAAAGTACAGTGCGCGGCCGCCGAAGAGGCCATTTCGCGTTACCGGCTCGTGGGCGACCAACTCGGCATCGTGCGCGCCCAGAGCCTTGCGGGTCAGGCGCTCGTGTGCCTCGAGAATTATTCTGCGGCCGACGCGCTGTTCGAGGAAGCGTTAGCGTTCGCGCGTAAGTTCGGCATCCGTCGGCTGGTTGCGTACATCTTGCGATGCCTTGGCTACTTAAGTGCTTCGACCGGTGACATAGTTGCGGCTCGGGCCTACTTTGCCGAAGCCCTCCCGATCTATGAAACGCTCGGCGCCAAATACGAGGTCGCGTGGGCGCTCTACGATCTTA
Organism: Candidatus Cybelea sp.; assembly: GCA_049696515.1. Lineage (GTDB taxonomy): Bacteria > Vulcanimicrobiota > Vulcanimicrobiia > Vulcanimicrobiales > Vulcanimicrobiaceae > Cybelea. The sequence continues at coordinate 1,794 of JBAVTZ010000085.1, forward strand.
GTGAAAGCGAGTTCCGTGTCGGAAACGCGGAGATAGCCCTTCGCCACACCGCGGAATCGCTCGCGACCGCGCGGAGATTCAGCGACTTTCGCAATGGTGCCAGCACGCTCAGCAACATGGCGAAATATCTAACCTGGCTGGGTCGCTACGACGAGGCCGAAGAATGCGCATCCGAGGCCCTCGATCTCGCACGCGAGTACCAGTTGCCTGTCCTCACCGCATGGGCGCTCGAGCACCTCGCGGCAATCGGAGTGCTGCGGCCGAAAACAACAGATCACGACGCATGCGCGCGTGCCGCTCGGATACTGGGCTTCGTCGACGCACGCCTTGCCGCAATGGGAACGATCCGGCAGCATACGCAGCGGCAAGAATACGGCAAAGTCCTCGCCGCATTGCACGATGCATTGGGTGCCGATGGCGTAACGGAGCTCATGGCCGCGGGCGCGACGATGACGGAGGAGCAGGCCATCGCGCAAGCCTTTCCGCCCTAAATATCAACGTCTTGCATGTTGTCGAAGGGTGCGAATGCCTCGGAATGAAAGCCCGTGAGGCGCTTGTTATGCGTGTAGCCGGTATCGAAGACGTACAGCACGATGGTCGGCGCGTCGCCCACGATTGTTCGCGTCTCGCGAGCGAGCAGCCGCGCCTGCTCGTGTTGATCGTACGTTCGCTTTACTGCTTCGAGGAGTTGGTCGAGTTTCGGATTGCAATAGCGCAGGACGTTTTGACCCTTGGGCGGGATCTGGTCGCACTCAAACAAATTGGAAACGTCGGCGACCGGCAGGTCGCCCCAAGCGAACATCGTCATGTCCCAGTTCGCGCCGTATACGACGCCCCCGTTTTGATACGGAGCGAAGAACATCGCCGGCACGTACTTGCGCGCCTGGACCTCGATGCCGACGGCACGCAGCTCCTCACGGATCATTTCGACGGTATCGTCGAGGCTTGACGCCCCGGCGTTGTATGCCAACTGCAGCGTTAAACGCCGTCCGTCCTTCACGCGAACTCCGCCGGGACCCACTTTCCATCCGGCTTCCTCGAGCAGCCGCTTGGCCCGGTTTGCGTCGTGCTCGACGAAGCGTATTCCGACCGGCGCGAAGGCAAAGATCGGAGATATCGTGCTCTCTTGTAAGGTTCCGTAACCATGCACTACCTTTTTGACGATCTGCCGCCGGTCCAGTGCATAGCGGACCGCCTGGCGCACGCGCACGTCGCTCACCAGCGGGCGTCTTACATTAAAGTCCAGGTGCTCGTAGAAAATTCCGGGGTGAACGTCGGTCGGCAGCCTCACGAGCGCTCTAACCTGAGCGAGGTACGAAGGTGGAACGTCGGGCCAAAGATCAACCTCGCCGGTCTGAATCAGGGTCAAGAGCGTATCGCGCGAGGGAATCAGCTCGTAGGTGATTCGGTGAAGCTTGGGAGTACCGCGAAAGTAGTACGGATTTGGTTCGAGATCGATGCGATCGCCGCGCTGCCAGTCTACGACGCGAAAGGGTCCGATTCCGACCGGTTTTGAGTTATAGGGGATGTTGTTGATGTTCGGATAGCCTGCCAGCAAATGCTTCGGCAAAACCGTCGGGTTCGAGCCAACGCTGCCGAAGAAGGTAGGCTCGTACGACGAGTACGGCTGCTTGAGATGATAGGCTACCGTGTATCTATCCGGCTGGTCAATCTTTGTAATTAGATCCCAACCCGCACGCCTGACCTCGTTGTTAGCCGGATTGAGCACCACCCGCGTCGAGAAGGTCACGTCATCAGCCGTAAACGCCGCACCATCGGACCAACGAACTCCCTTGCGCAGGTGCCATGTAATCGTCTTTCCGTCCTTGCTGATGCCGCCGTTTGCTTGCGACGGAACGACCGTCAGCAGCTCCGGATAGGGGCGATTGCGACTATCGTACTTCACCAAATATGCTTGGGTCATCGCCGCAATGTGACCCAACGTTATTTCACTAAAGAGATGTGGATTGAGTGTGGGAACGTCACCGGTGCCGTCGGCGATCCGAAGGTAATGCCGCTCGGGAGACTCACTGCGCCTACCGCACGTCCACAGCGAGAGCGCGGTAACGGCGATGACGGCAATCGGTAACCACCGGTGAATTTTCACTAAGGCCCTTGACATCAAATCCTCCCCTAATCAAAGACTTTCTGCGGGCGATGGCTGGATTCACCCCCATGATGATGCCAGGCAGCCACGGTGGTAACACACACCTGCACAACTAAAGTGCACAGTCGACCGCGGCTACCTGAGGATGCCGGCGCAAGCGCCGCGAAACTTAGAGAATTAGTAATGGAAGACGAGGGATGGGGAACGGTCTCGTCGGACTTCGGGACGCTTCTTCGCTGCTATCGGCTCGGCGCGGGACTCTCTCAGGAGGCCCTGGCTGAACGCGCCCGTATGAGCGCGAATGGAATCGGTTCGCTCGAGCGCGGGTCCCGGCGTTCGCCGCAGCGCGAAACGCTCGCGCTCTTGGCCGACGCATTGGCGCTCACCGACGAGCAGCGCGAGGCATTCGAGGTTGCTGCGCGCTCGGGGCCGCGGCGTCTCGGCCGCGTCTCGAACACTGCTGGGCCGTGGCCTGACGCGTGGACCTCGAGCCTACCCCTTGCGTTAACCAGTTTTGTTGGGCGCAAAACGGAGCTTGTTGATATTACAACCCTCGTACGCGAGCACCGGCTGGTTACGCTTACCGGAGCGGGCGGCGTCGGGAAGACGCAGACGGCGTTGCAAATCGGAACGGCGCCGAGCGATCCCGTCGACGGCGTCTGTTTCGTGGGGCTCGCGCCGGTAGTCGATCCGTCGTTGGTGGCTGCGGCGATCGCGTCGACGCTCGGCGTGCAAGCGGTGCCCGAACAGCCGCTGCTCGAGACGCTCCAAGGCTTTCTGAAAAATAAATCGCTCCTGCTTATTCTCGACAATTGCGAGCACGTAATAACCGAGGTTGCTAGCGTAGCCGAAAGGCTTCTACTCAACTGTCCCCGCCTTCGGATCCTCGCGACCAGCCGCGAGCCGCTGAAAGCCGCGGGTGAACGCTCCTATCGCCTGCCTTCGCTGAGCGTTCCATCGCCGGAGGTTGCCCGAAATTTGAGCCCCGCCGATGCGCAGCGGTATGGTGCGATCGTTTTATTTATCGATCGTGCCCAAGCGGTCGACCATCGCTTCGCATCAACCGATGAAAATGCGCCGATGCTCGCCGAGCTTTGCCGTCGCTTGGACGGCATCCCGTTAGCGATCGAACTGGCCGCCGCTCGCGTAAACCTCCTCCCCGTTAAAGCACTTGCGAAGAGGCTCGAGGATCGCTTCCGCCTGCTTACCGGTGGGGAACGCACGGCATTGCCGCGGCAGCAAACGATGCGCGCGACGATTGATTGGAGCTACGATTTGCTCGCACCGGCCGAGCAACGGGTATTCGAGCGGCTTGCGGTCTTCGTCGGCGGATGTACGTTGGAGTCGGCCGCCGCAGTCTGCGCGGATGGCGAAATCTCAAGCCCCGACGTGTTCGACCTGCTGTCGTCGCTGGTCGACAAATCGTTAGTGACTGCCGATCTCGAAGACAGCGAGCCGCGCTATCGGCTCCTGGAGTCGTTTCAGCAGTATGCGCGCGAAAAGCTTAGGGCGTGCGGCGAAGACCAGACCGTTGCGCGCCGTCATGTGCTGGCCTATTTTGAACTCGCATCGCGCTTTCGGTCCGCACCCGCTTATTATCACGATCCGATCCGCTTCACCGGACATTCCACGCAAGTCTCGCGCACGCACGCTCAACGGGAACTCGATAATTGGAGGGCTGCGTTGCAGTGGGCGCTCGTTGAACGGGGTGACGTGGTCCTGGGGCAACGGTTGGCGGCCGAAACGATATGGGCATTCCCCTTGCTCGAGGGTCAACGCTGGACAAAGAGCGCGCTCCGGACGGTCGACGCGCAGACGCCGACGGTCGTGCTCGCAAATCTCCGGCTTGAGGAAGCCTCATTAGCCAGAGTGCTTTGCGAGACGGAAGCCGAGCTCGCTAGTAGTCAGCAGGCGATCGCGCATTACCGTGAGGCGGGTGATCTGCACGGAATTGCACGCGCGCAGAGCATCGCCGGTCATGCGCTGCTCCATCTTGGGCGGAACGCCGAGGCTCAGTCGCTCTTGCAGGAAGCGCTGGCGGCAGCTCGCGATTTGGAGGAGGAGTGGCTTGCCGCTTACATTCTGCGCTGCCTCGGATTGGCCAGCGCGCGGGAAGGCGACTTCGATGCGGCCCGCCGTTACGTTGAAACGACTTTGCCGATCTACGAGCAGCTGGATCTGGATAGCGTCCCGTGGGCACTGCAAGATCTTGGCGAGCACGCGTTTGGTGCGGGTGATCCGCAGCTAGCACTACACCACGCGACGTCGATGCTTGCGATCGCGCGCGAGCACGACATGGATGCGCGTTGCTGCGCTCAGGCCCTGACCGACATGGCGGTCTACCTCACGTGGTTGGCTCGGTATGACGAGGCCGAGCAATCCGCCCGCGAATCGCTCGACCTCACTCGCGAAAACGACTTGCCGTTTATGACCGCCTGGAACTTGCAGCACCTCGCGGTTATTGCTGCGTTGCGACCGCGAGCGGTTTTCTCGCGCCAGCCTCACATACGCGCGGCGCGTGTTCTGGGCTTCGTGGACGCTCGGCTCGACAGACTGGGGTCGACCCGCTGGATGCCGCAGCGGCAGGAATACGATCGCGCTCTCGCCGCGGTGTACGATGCAATAGAAGCCGAGCAGGTGGCAAAAGAGATGGCTGCAGGTGCCGCGATGACGGAAGAACAGGTGGTCGCCGAGTGTTTGAATTCAGGCTCCGATTCCGAGCTGTTTAAGTAAGCGCTCCCTAGCTAATTCTCCGCATTCAATTAGCCGCACACAGCACGCGTATTTTTTACTGTGTAGGTTAGCTGTGTAGTTGTGTATTACGGCCGCCGTCTCTTCGCGCGATGATTGCTTCACGAGCAAGACTACGGTCTTAGAAAGCTTGTGAAGGAGCGATCACATGAGGCTGATCAAGGACTTAAGCCTTTATTTATTCGGCATTTCCTTGGCTAACGCGATCCTAACCGGTTGTGCCGGCGGGTCGTCGCAAACGTCTCTCGTGCCCGCAGCACCGGCCGAAAACGCGGGACCGGGTCACAAACAGGGTTACGCTGCCAAATATGTCTACGTGTCCAACCGCTCGCGGGATGATACCTCGCAGCTCCTCGTCTATCGCGCGGGCGTGGCAAACCCAAGCCTTATCAGGACGATCACCCAAGGCCTCATTGACATTGCGGGGATTGCCGTTGACCCCGCCGGCAACGTCTACGTTGCAAACGGACGCGCCCACAACGTCGTTGAGTTCGCGCCAGGCGGCGCCGCGGTCGTACAAACCTACTCGGTCGGACTCTACCATCCAATTGACGTGACGATTGCCAACGGGACGTTATACGTTTCGGACCAGGGCGACGCCTCAAATGGATACAGCCAGCAGATTATCGAGTACGGCACGACGGCATCGCCCGGCACTCCAACCCCGCTGCTCGGCGTTCTCGGGTTCGGCGGTCCGTCGCAGCCGGACCAGGGAATCGCGGTGGATCCTGTCATACCCGAGGGTAGCTTCTTTCTTTCAAGCAGCAGCCTCACGGCGATTCCCCCGACCGGTGGCTGTTCCAAGGGCAGCTATGCGGTAGGAGAATCCCTCTCCCCGACACTGTGGCGCGGCATACCCCTCTCGAATAACCAACAAGCCTGGGGTCTGGCCTTTGATGGAAGCGGAAATATGTACGCGTCCGACTTTTGCAACGACGATATCGTGATTTACAATGACGCTACCCTGAACTGGCTCTATTCCGGCAAAGTTCCCGGCGACTTTAAAGCCCCGCTCTTCTTGACCGTCGACGATCGGTTCTTAGCAGTGCCCAGCTTCGGTACGGTGAAGCCTAGGGCTGTGGGTCACGTTACCGTGATTGACCTGACCGGGCATGCAGCTACGGTGACCATAACCAGCGCGCTTACGCACCCGATCGGCGCGGCCATCGGGCCCTAAACGCGCTCCGCGGGCCTTAGGCGCGGCCAGGGTCCGCGCGGCGCCAAGTAGTGTTTTCCCCTGCGAGACGTAAATAGTCCGGGATGACTAGGTTTTTGACCGAGACCGGCCGGCTCGAAGCATTCAGTGATGGCGTTCTTGCCGTGATCATCACGATTATGGTCCTCGAGCTGCGACCACCCGTGGGAACGGATCTCCGGTCGCTGCTGCCCGTACTGCCCGCGGTCGCCACGTATGCCCTCAGCTTCATCTTTATCGGCATATATTGGAACAATCACCATCACATGCTGCGGGCTAGCCGCGGCATGGACGGACGTGCAATGTGGGCGAACTTGCATTTACTGTTCTGGCTTTCGCTGGTCCCGTTTTCGACCGCGTGGCTTGGCCGAAACCCAAGTGCGGTTGGACCCACCGTACTTTATAGCGTCATCTTGCTTCTTGACGCCGTAGCCTATTCGCTGCTTCAGCGAGCGCTGCTGGAGGTCAACGGTCCCGACGCGCCATTTGCGAAGGCCGTCGCGACCGACATAAAGGGGATGGTCTCTATCGTGCTATACATTGTCGCGATCGCCGGCGCTTTCGTCTCGACGATGCTCTCGGATGCCTTACTCGTTGCCGTCGCTATAATGTGGATCGTTCCGGATCGCCGCTTCGAACCCCTAATCAGTATAAAATAGTGGGAGCTAAACCATGACAAAAAATGCTGAAGGCATAAATGTAAATGCAAAACCTTCGGGAACCGGCTGCGTAAAATGTCTCGCGGAGGATGGCTGGTGGTTACATTTGCGCCGATGCGCCGAGTGCGGACACATCGGTTGCTGCGATAATTCGCCGGAGCAGCACGCGACCGCGCATTTCCACGCCACGCGCCATCCCGTAATTGCGAGTTTCGAGCCCGGAGAGCTCTGGTTCTATAACTACGTCAGCGAGGATTTCTTCCAAGGTCCGCGCCTGGCAGAACCGCGATCGCATCCTAAGGATCAGCCGGTGCCGGGTCCTGCAGGCAAAGTTCCGAGCGATTGGCAGTCAAAACTGCGATAGCACGGTTTAGTCGCGCAAAAAGACCGCGATGCTTTGCGCGTGATAGCAGACACCGGTCGAAAAGGAAAACTCTTTTAACGATTCCCGCAGCGCTGCCGGCGAGAAGGGGCGCCACGCCGTAACGCCGCAGAATGTGGAGCGATGCTCTGCCCTCGCCCCCCTCACCTCTAATGCGTCAGACCCTCTCGCGGGGACTCTTAGTTATCGTCACGCTTTTGGTCGCGGCGGTCTATTACTTGCCGATCGGGCACGTCGATTTCGCGGAGAACTGGGGCGAAGGTACCTTTGGCATTACGATTCTCCCTCGAAGCGTGCTCGTTAGCAGCGTCGATCGTGGTTCTCCGGCGGATCGCGCCGGCGTCCGGGTCGACGACCGTCTGATCGACCGAGGGGACTACGGAATCTCGTCGCGCATTCGCTCGGGCTACCCCGGCGAGCGTGAAACGTTTAGTTTCCAGCGTCAACACAGAGTTTACACCGTAACTTTGACGGCGGTATCGACGCCCAGCTTCAGCATTTGGCGGCGCATCGGCGGTGTGTTGGCTTATATTCCGCCTACCGTCTTCCTGATTGTAGCCTTCTTGCTCGTTTTCTTGCGGCCGTCGGTGATGTCGTGGTCATTCTACGTTTTCGCCGTCGGCTATTTCGGCACGGGACCGCCGTATCAGTATTGGGCCCACCTAATGACGCCGCCCGCGTACGCCGTCCTCACGTTCCTGCTGAGCACGGTCTTCGGTCCGTGGAGCGTACAACCGTTATTGCCGTTTCTGTTGCGGTTTCCCGATGGTGACGTTCTTGGATGGCGACGAAGAATCGATCCCTTTGTGTGGGTTTTCTTGGCATTATCCTACGCGGTGTACGTCGTCGAGTGGTACATCTTTGTTACCACGGAGACAATTCCCGGGTGGGATGTCATTCCGAGCACCGTGATTCCGCTGGCCACCTTTGTTCTCGCAGGATTGATCCTGGCAAAGAACGTCGCGATTGCGACGCCGACCGACCGCCAGCGCTGGGGATTCATAACGATCGGAACGCTTTTGTCCTTCGTAGCCTACGCGATCTACTTCGTGCCCGAAGTACCCTTCGCCGTCGGGCAGGTCATCGGTTTTGCGGTTGTGCTGATGCCGATCTGCGTCGCATACGCCGTCTTCAGACTGCGCGTGCTGGACGTGAATTTTGTACTCAACCGTGCCCTCGTTTACGGCGTCTTGTCGCTGGGAGTGATCGCCTTCGTCTCGATCTTGGATTGGTTCTTTTCGCGGGTCGTTTCCTTGGGACGCCTGGCGGTCGGCGTAGAGCTGCTGGCGACGATTGCCATCGGCTTTCTATTGGACCGGATCAATCGTGGCGTGGAGCGTTTCGTTGAGACGGTCTTTTTCCGAGCCCGGCGGATCGCCGAAAGATACATACGCCGCGCAGCCTCGGCGCTTCCCTACGCCACCGACGAGTCTGCGATAGTGGACGGCCTGGTGCAGATACCGGTCGACGCCCTCGAGCTCGCCGCCGCGGCTCTTTATCGCCGGTCGTCCGGAGGTGCTCGCTTCGAAGGAGTCGCGACGGCGCGCCAAACAACGATCGCGCCGCCAGGATTTGGCGGAAACGATTTGCTCGTGCGAATGCTGCTCGCCGATGAGAGCATCGTTTGGCTCGACGAGCTACGATCGCATCTCGATCCCGCGAACGCGGCGATCTACACCCTGGCGATTCCGGTAACCGTGCGTCACGAGCTGGTCAGCTTTACGCTTTACGGCGCGCATACCAACGGCGCGCAACTTGACCCCGATGAGGTGGATCTGCTCAAGGAGCTCGCCCGCGAAGCTTCGCGAGCCTACGACCACGTCGAAGCCGAACGGGCGCGCGAGCGTTACGTAGAGCTTGTGGCCAGAGCCACTCAGCCGTCTCAACGTTCCGCGCCCTCGTCCTCGAGTTCGTCGTAGCGGCTACTACAGCTCCGGCTAAGTCCTAGCGATACTCTGCGCGGGACGAGTAACAGTCGCGGCAGTACACCGGTCGCCCCGTCCGCGGTTGAAAGGGGACCTCGGCTACCCCGCCACACTGGCTGCACGTGACTCTGAACAGCTCGCGAGTACCGCTGCCGCCCGAGCCGCGTCCGCCTTCGCCTGCTTTGCGGGCCGAGCGGCAATCACCGCAGCGGCTCGGCTTATTCGTGAAGCCTTTGCTTGCAAAGAATTCCTGCTGGCTTGCGGTGAACGCAAACGGACGCCGGCAGTCGACGCACGTGAGGGTCTCATCAAAATACATGAACGAGCCTCCCAGCCCTTAGGTCCGGCGCTCTTCGCCGGCACGATAGCGGTAAGTGATGCGACCCTTGGTCAAATCATACGGTGAGATTTCGACGTCCACCCGGTCACCAGGAAGAATCTTGATGTGGTGGCGACGTAGACGTCCGGCAATATGCGCGAGTACGACATGGCCGTTGTCGAGCTCGACGGAAAAGGTCGTGCTCGGGAAAACTTGTTTGATACTACCGAACACCTCGAGCGGCGCTTCCTTTGTGTTCTGGGAAGCGTTGGTTTTGGAGGGGCGCGGACTGGACCTGCGGTTTCGAGTGCGCGTAGCTATAGTGGATACTCCTGTTATTTACGGCAATTGCTTTCGCCGAGCGCTCCGGCATGCAGAGGGCCCTCGGCGTTTTGGGGCTTGGGCTTCGGCGGTGGTGCTAACGACCTCGCGATAGGTACCGATCTTTCAGCGGCGCAATTTTATCGACCGACTCGAAAGATCGCGCGTTTGCGGGTTGCGGAAAGTTTCTCACAAATTGCCTGGACGCGCAACCCGAAGGGCCCACCCGGCAGGGTGCTGGCTGCGCGGGCTCCGGGGTCGAGATGGTCAAGCGGCGACAGCATGGAGCTTGCTTCCGAGGGGTTCGGAGCTCGTCCAGGGCAAGCCGCGGAACTTTTTGCCATTTTTGATGGTTACCAATACATTGTGGCGGATGCTCCTTTACCGGTGGCTCTCTTGGACATCAAAGCCGATGCCAGCGGCTCGGGTTTGTCCGAACGCTCCGAGCCAATCTATGGGGGCTACGCCAAAGGGCGCGGAGAGATCGTTCTTTTCGGCAAAGACCTCGCCTATCGCGTCGATTTCAAAAATCAGACCTTACAGCAGCGCCCGCAACTGAACTCCGGTGCGCAGGCGCGCTACGATGCGACCGAAGCCGGCGAGCCCTTCGAGTACTGCAATAAGACTTTTCGCCGCCTGAGCGGCGAACAGATCGTCGAGATCTGCGCCTCCGGCCGATTCAGAGTAACCTCAAGACAGATCTAGCGCTTTTTGCGTTTCACTAGCCAGGTCGCTTCTGTAGAGCCCTGAATCTAGGTGAGAGCGCGAAAGGAGCGTATGATGTTTCACTCCGCCTATCGATCGAATCGGAATGCAGTAGTGGGCATGATCGCGGTTGGTGCGGTCGTCGCGGTCACCAGCTTCAGTATCGTCCGCGCAGAGCAAGCCTCGCCGGACAAGGCCAAAAAGTATACGTGCAGCAGCGGAACCGCTTGCGTGCAAGGCCAGTCCAGCGGCAGCAAAACGTGGGGAGTTTACGGCATCGGGACGGTGGCTGACGGGGTTCATGGGGTCACGAGCTCGACCAATGGAAACTCCGGTACGTCAGGAATCAGCATGGCGACGACTGGTTCGGCTCACGGTGTGTACGGTCGTTCCTCAAACGGCCAGGGCGTCTACGGAACCTCATCCAGCAATAACGGCGTGGAAGGTCATTCCAGCGGGTCTGGAGGCTCGGGTGTCGCGGGTATTCAGCGCGGCACGTCGTCGGGCAGCGGCGACGGTGTCTACTCTGAATCAGCGGATACCACGAATCTCTACGAGGCACTCGAAGCGAAGGCCGATAGCGCCAACACCTACATCTTTGAAGGTTTTAATGCCGCGACCGACGGCCTGTGCACCATCGATTACAACGCTGCGCTGGCGTGTACCGGCGGCGCGGTCGTCAAGACCGTACGGACGCGGCATGTGAACGCCGGAGGCCAGCATGTCTTGGCCTACGCGTCCGAGTCGGCGACGGCTACGATCGAAGACGTCGGAAGCGCGCGGATGTTCGGAGGTGTCGCAAACGTCGCGATCAGTCCGGACTTTGCGTTGCTGATGGATCGAAACAGCCCTTACTACGTGTTTCTCACTCCGCTCGGCGACACACGAGGGCTGTATGTGAGCGTCAAAGCGGCGACGGGCTTCCAAGTACGGGAAACGGGGGGCGGACGATCGAGGTTGGCGTTCGACTATCGCATCGTCGCTCATCCAATCGATGCCAAGAACGACCGGCTCCCTCTCGCACGTCCCATGAGAAGGCCTTCGACGGCCATGCATCCATCCGAGTAAGAAGCTCAGCTCGACCTAGGAAGCTCGCCGCATTGAATGGCGTATCGGCGAACGAGGCTTTGGGTTACCGGCGGACAAACCCACAACCTTTCCCTACTTCACACGCGTTGAGGAACCAACATGACGAGTATCCCGCCGCAACCGGCGGAAATGGACGAGTATTCGAAACGTGCCCGCAGCTCGCAAATACGGATTGCGACCGCGCACGGCGACATCGTATTCACCCTCTTTCCCGACGACGCTCCGCTCCACTCTGCGGCGTTCTTGAAGCTCGCCGATGCGGGATTTTACGACGGTCTCACCTTTCATCGGGTCGAACCGGGCTTCGTCGTACAAGGCGGCGATCCAACGGGTGACGGAACCGGAGGCCCGGGGTACCAACTCAAAGCCGAGTTTAACCCAAGACCGCACCTGCGCGGTACGGTAGCAATGGCGCGTTCGTCCCGGCCGGATTCAGCCGGCTCGCAGTTCTACATTTGTCTCGACGACGCGCGGTTTCTCGACGGACAGTATACGGTGTTCGGTCAGATGACCGAAGGCTTCGAGGCACTCGACGCGATCAAGCGCGGCGACGTCATGACCAACGTGAAGGTCGAGCCGAAACCCTAGCCGGGTTTAGCCGACCGAGCCTTCCATCTCCATTTTGACCAAGCGGTTCAGCTCGACGGCGTACTCCATCGGCAGTTCTTTGACGAAGAAGTCGAAGAAGCCGTTAACGATCATTGCCACCGCATCGGCCTCCGAAAGGCCCCGGCTCATTGCGTAGAAGAGCTGCTCTTCGCCGATCTTACTTACGCTCGCCTCGTGTTCGACGGTCGATCGCTGCTCGTGGATCTTCATGGTAGGCTTGGTATCGCTCGCCGATTCCTCGTCCATGATGAGCGCGTCGCAGCGAACGCGGGTCTTTGCCCCGACCGCGCCCGCATGCACTTCGACCAGCCCGCGATACGTCGTCTTCCCGCCATGCGCGCTGACGCTCTTGTTGGTCACCACCGACGTCGTATGGGGCGCTACGTGGATAACCTTGGCACCGGCATCCTGATGCTGCCCCTCACCCGCGAACGCCATCGAAAGAACTTCGCCACGCGCCCCTTCACCCATCAAATAAATCGAGGGATACTTCATCGTCAAGCGCGAGCCGATGTTACCGTCCACCCACTCGACCGTCGCGTTCTTCTGCGCGATCGCGCGCTTGGTGACGAGATTGAAAATGTTGCGGTACCAATTCTGGATCGTCGTGTACCGAATCGAGGCGCCTTCCATCGCGATCAGCTCGACCACGGCCGAGTGCAGTGAAGACGTCGAAAACTTCGGAGCGGTGCAGCCCTCAATGTAGTGCACCTTCGCGCCCTTATCCGCGATGATCAGCGTGCGCTCGAACTGGCCCATATTCTCGGCATTGATCCGAAAGTAAGCCTGCAGCGGCATCGCGACCGTCACGCCCGGCGGTACGTAGATGAACGACCCACCCGACCACACCGCCGAGTTCAAGGCGGAGAACTTGTTGTCGCCCGGGGGGATCACCGTGGCCAAATACTTGCGGACGATTTCGGGATATTTCTTGACCGCAGTGTCCATGTCGCAGAAGAGCACGCCCTGCTCGTCGAGCGCCTTGGTCGTGTTGTGATAGACCACTTCCGACTCGTACTGCGCCGAGACACCGGAGAGAAATTTGCGCTCGGCCTCGGGGATGCCCAAGCGATCGAACGTTCGCTTGATATCGTCCGGCACGTCGTCCCAGGACCGCTCGGTCTGATCGGTGGACTTGACGAAATAATGGATGTTAGAGAAGTCGATCTCGCTCAGGAGCTTGGTATCGCCCCACGTCGGCATCGGCTTCTTAACGAAGATCCCATAGGCTTTCAGCCGGAACTCGCGCATCCAATCCGGCTCGTCCTTCATCGCGCTGATGCGCTCGACGATCTCGGGCGTAAGCCCCTTGTCGGACTTGAAGACGTAGTTCTCGGGATCGTGGAACCCGTGCCGGTAGTCCTCGATCAGGTCCGACGGGGAAACGGCGGGAACTTGAAGTTTAACGGCCATGGCTCAGTTGAGCGTACCCCCGGGGGTCTATATAGTCAAGATAGTAAAGTACGACCTTGACTTTCCTGTGGAGGAGCTTGGGGTAAACCCTTTACAGCAGGGGAGCGAGGGGGTATGATTGGCGCCGGTCCTTCAATAGACGAGCCTTCGTCGAAGGGCGGCGGGCCCAGGCGGGCCCACGGTTTTCGGGAGGGCGCGCCCTTTCGCGCCATCGCGGCGAGTCGCTCGCGCACCGCTTAAAAAGCGCCGGCAAGAGCTCGCCGATAGGTCGGGGGACGGAACTGCACTGCAGCCGCCAGCCGACGAAGTCCGGAGGTGGGATTCCTCAAGGGTCAAGGAGACCTGCGCAAATTGAAGGCACTCGGCAGGCACATCGTGTGCGAGCTTTCGGGCTGTCACCCATCGTTGCTTTCCGACATCAACGGCATCGCGGCTATGATGATTACAGCCGCCAAAGCCGCTGGCGCTACCATCATGGAGAGCGCTTTCCATCGTTTCGAACCACAAGGCGTTTCCGGTACGGTCATCCTGGCCGAATCGCACATCTCGATCCATACCTGGCCGGAAAAGCGTTACGCCGCAATGGACTTCTACACGTGCGGCGACCACACCGACCCCTGGCTCGCTTGCGAATATGCTGCCAAACAGCTCCAGGCGACCAGCGTACTCGCTACCGAGTTGAAACGCGGAATCGAGAAGAGTGGCGGCGAGTTCACCCACGTTCTGAGCAGCAATCAGGACATGCGTGTACTGAGCGCGTAAAAGTCAGCGTTTATTTAACCGATATCATCAGCAATTATCACCTTTGTAAGGTGGAGTTTCGGCAGGCTCGCTGCGCCTGCCGTCCAATTCTTTCATTCCAAAGGCCACTGTTTCTCGAGTGAGGTAAGAACAATTCCCATGCGTTTATCAATGTTACGAGCTTGCGTAGTTGCAACCGCAACTGCGGCTGCGCTCACGGCCTGCGCCGGTCACGGTATCGTTCCGTCGTCGCAGACCGCGCTCAACCCGGTGACGTCCGACGTGTCACAAATGACTCCCGACGCGGGACTGAACTCGGTTGCGGTCACAACCTGTGCAAAGAGTCCACCGCAATACGGGTGGATCTTCAAAGGCGCTTGCACCCACTTCGTCTTGAAGCCGACCGGCTCTCCCTTCAAGCTGCAAGCCTACAAAGACATTACGGTAACGGGCTCGATCGGCGCGAACGACGTTAAGGGGTCGGCGACGATCTACTTGGCCGACGCGGTCGACAAGGGCGACATCGAGAACTTCGGCGGCAAAAAGTTCCTTCCGTACAAGGCAAAGGGGACGACGTTCATTTACGCGACTGCCGACAATCAGACTACCCAAGCGATTAAGCCGAAAGTTGAAAAGAACAAACCCATTCTCCAGTATGTGATCACCGATTCGCACGGGCTGCCCGGCAAGACCTGCGGCGCGGCGCTTCTTACGGAGAAATCGGGAAAATTCTTCTGGTCGTCTCTGCCGAACGGGTCGCCGGTTAAAGGGAAAACCGTAACGATCACCGTCTTCGCGCCGCCGCCAGGTTTCGAGCTCGCGCCGAAGGGCTCGCCGCTCTACTTCGCCGTTAATTGTTTCTAGCCGGTTCCACGGCGTAACGGCCAAAAGAACCCCGCCCGAACGGCGGGGTTCTCGATTTGTAGCGCCAATCTACGTTCGGCATGCCCAAGACGCAGCTTTGGCAATGGTACGTCGAAGAGTTCTCGCCGACCGAGCAGCATCATCACGCGATTGATGAGGTTTTATATTCAGGCCGCTCGGAGTTTCAGCAAGTGGCCATCGTCCGTTCGCCAGTCTTCGGCAAGATGCTGATCCTGGACGGCGATACCCAAAGCGCACAGGCCGACGAGAAGATCTATCACGAGACGCTCGTGCATCCGGCTTTGGCTGCAGCAACGGACCGGCGCGAGGTGCTCGTTCTCGGCGGAGGCGAGGGCGCGACGTTGCGCGAGGTGCTGCGTTGTCCCGACGTCAAGCGCTGCACGATGGTCGATATCGACGGGATGGTGATCGATCTTTCAAAACAATACCTGCCCGAATGGTCGGCGGGCAGCTTTGAAGATTCGCGCGCACGAGTGATCGTCGGCGACGCACTGGATTTTCTGCGGAAGGACCACGACCGCTTCGGCGCAATCCTCTCGGATCTCACCGAGCCGCTCGACGACTCGCCGAGCCATCCACTTTTCAACGATGAGGTCTTTTCGCTGATCAAGTCGCGGCTGGCGGATGGCGGCATCTATGTCCTGCAGGCGAGCACCGCAGGAGTCCACAACGCCGCCTTGCATTGCAAGATGGCCCGCACCCTGCGGCGCCACTATGCGCACGTCGTTTCATTTGTCACCCACGTACCGGCCTTCGACACCGTCTGGGCATTCATCGGCTGCAGCGATCGCGTCGATATGGCGGATCTGAGCGGAGAGTCGATCGTCGCCTACTGCGCGCGTCTACGCGGTGAAAGCTTCTTTTACGACGCGGTTACCCACCGGCGACTCTTCTCGCTGCCGCTCTATCTGCGCCGAATGCTCGCGGCCGGCGGGGAACCTTTTAACCGAATGAAAAAGCCGGGTAGGAGATAGACATGACCATCGATTACGAGCACGCTCCGCGCGCCTGGGAGAAGGAGAAGAGCAACTTCGTTGCCCTGCTCGATTTGAAACTTGAACGAGTCGAGCACGGCCGGGCGGTCATGCGCATGCCGTACCGGTCCGAAATCGCCAACGGAACCGGTGCGGTTCACGGGGGCGCCATCGTCAGCCTCTGCGACACGGTCTTTTATGTCGCGCTCGCTTCGATCTATGGGCGCGATCAAGACACGACTACGGTGGCGCTGCAATGCAACTTTCTCGCGCCGGCTAGGCCGCCGCACGATCTCGTCGCCGAAGCCCGAGTGCTGCGCGCCGGGCGCCGCATCGTGTATGGCGAAGTCTACGTGCGCAGCGGCGAGAAGATCGTCGCGCACGCCACCCTCGATTTCCTCAATACCTACCCCGAAGAAAAACCGAAGAAAAAGGAATCTTGACTAAGCATACGCCTCTCCATGAGGAGCACGCGCGCGCCGGCGCGCGTCTCGTTCCCTTTGGCGGCTTCGAGATGCCCGTGCAGTACGTGGGCATTTTGAAGGAGCACGACGCCGTGCGTCACCGCGCCGGGCTTTTCGACCTGTCGCACATGGGACAGTTCTGGTTGGAGGGCGACGAGGTGGCGCCGTGGGCCGAGACCCTTACGATCAACGCCGTGGCGACCATGAAACCGCTTCAGGCGCGGTACAACATCTTTTGCAACGAAATGGGCGGTGCGCACGACGACACGATTTTCTATCGTCTCAACGGGCGCTGGCTGTTGGTGGTTAACGCCGCAAATGCGGACAAAATGTGGGCGTATCTCAACGCACACCTCCCTTCGAGCGGCGTCTCGTTGCAAAACCGGCACGGACACGGCGCGTTGATTGCAATCCAAGGTCCGCGCTCGGTCGAGATGCTGCAGCCGCACGTGGACGTCGAACTGGCCCCAATGCGTTACTATTTCTGCGCCGAGGGCCGGGTGAACGGAATCCCGGCGGTGATCGCTCGCACCGGTTATACCGGCGAAGACGGGTTCGAGCTCTTCGTCGAGGGTGAACGTGCGCCGGAGATCTGGAACGCTCTACTTCGCGACCATGCGACGGAAGGGCTGGAACCGTGCGGCCTCGGTGCTCGCGACGTGTTGCGTCTCGAAGCCGGCATGCCGCTCTACGGACATGAGCTGACCGAAGAAATCACGCCGGTTCAGGCGGGGCTGAACTGGGCGGTGAAGATGAATAAGCCCGCCTTCATTGGAAAGGCCGCACTCGAGCTGCAGCTCCAACGCGCCGACTACCCGCGCATCGTCGGACTCGTCATGGGCGGACGCGCCCCGGCGCGTGAAGGTTACCCGGTTACGCTTAACGATCGCGTCGTCGGCGAGATCCGCAGCGGGTCGATCGCACCGTCAGTGGGCAACAAGAACGTCGCGACCGCATTGGTCGCGCCCGCGGCGGCCGAGCTTGGTACCTCGCTCGGAGTCGAAATTCGCGGTGCGACGCATGAAGCGACCGTCGTACCGCTGCCATTTTACAAACGCGCAACGTAATCGAAAGGGAACGCAACAGGTGGCGCAGCCGGAAGATCTGCTCTATAGCAAGGAACATGAATGGGTGAAGCTCGACGGTGAAGTGGCGACGATCGGTATCACCGACTACGCGCAGAACGCGCTCGGCGACATCGTTTACGTCGAGTTGCCCAAAGTTGGCGCGACGATCAAACAGTTCGATATGGTCGGCGTGATCGAATCGGTGAAGGCGGTCTCGGATCTCTTTACACCGCTCTCCGGCGAGATCGTGGATATCAACGTGGCCCTCGAAAGCGATCCCGCGGCCGTCAACCGCGAGCCCTACGGCGGCGGTTGGCTGGTCAAGATTCGCCCTTCCGATCCGAGCGAAGCCAAAGATTTGCTTGGACCCGCCGAGTACGACAAAATCGTCGCTGTTTGAAGTTGTAGCCCTCGCGGCTCTCCCGCTCGTCGCCGAAGGGCACCCCACACTGTGACGATGATGCAGTAAGGGTCCTTCGACTTCGCTCAGGATGACAGCGCTTCGGCCGCTTCGGTCAGGATGGCAGCGCTTCGGCCGCCTCGGTTAGGATGGCAGCGCTTCGGCCGCTTCGGCAGGATGGCAGCTCGCGCGCCGCGTCGGGGCGGAATGCTACCGAAGCTGTAGAAGCAACCGGTAACCTCGGTTGCTGCTACCAGCTCTTTGCCGACAACGCTATTCTAGGAGACAAGATC
Source organism: Candidatus Cybelea sp. (assembly GCA_049696515.1). Classification (GTDB taxonomy): domain Bacteria; phylum Vulcanimicrobiota; class Vulcanimicrobiia; order Vulcanimicrobiales; family Vulcanimicrobiaceae; genus Cybelea. Next base: position 20,093 of record JBAVTZ010000085.1, read on the forward strand.
GATGAGACGAGTTTGCATGGGGATTCTGGTCCCGACGATGGCGGTCCTGATGACGCTTCCGGCGGCGGCAGCCCCTCCGAACGCATCGCATACCGGCAACGGTGATACGATTGCGCAAGGAGGCCCTCCGCCGGCAAGCTTCGGATCGCCGCCTTCTGGGCAGATTCCGATTTTATACAACGACCATCACGTTTACTCCAGGCCCGACGTCCTCAAGCAAGGGCGTGTTCTCGCGGCACTGGTAAAGGACGGGACGCTGCTCATTCCACTGCGCTCTATGTTCGAACAGATGGGCGCTACCGTTACCTATGACGCGGCTAGCAAAACCGCGACGGTTAGCAAGCCGGGCGCAGAGGTAAAGGTGACCGTCGGTAAGCCGGAAGTGATGATCAACGGCGAGTCTCGCCCACTCGACGTGCCGCCGATAATCTACCAAGGCAATGTCCTGGTTCCGGTTCGCGTGATCTCGGAAGGGATGGGTGCGTACGTCCTGTGGGTGCCCGATAGGCGCCTCGTGGTCGTGCGGTACCTCCCCGCCACTCCGCCACCGCCGGCACCTGCGCCGCCACCACCGGCGCCGGCACCTCCGCCGCCGCCACCACCCCTGAGACGTCCTCCGAACATCATCTGGGCCGCCGGCGACTATCTGATTTCGCCAAAGGTCTACAATGAGTTCTCGAACGGCAGCAGCGGAGCCAGAAATTCATTTACCGTCCGGGGCGGCGTCGTGTTTGATGCTTGGAGCCTTCCGTTGATGCTCGAAGGCGACTATAAGAACTGGGGCTACCCCCACAATTGCGGTGTCCCGGAAAATGTCGCGACGCTCGAAAACGCACCCGAGTGCTTTGTAACCTCGATCGGCAGCCGGTTCTCGACCTACGTGCCGGCGTTCACTGCGGTTAACCGAAACATCGATGTAAGGCTCGGCTATCGTATCTTCCAGCCGCACGTGTACATCGCGGTCGGGTATCTCTGGTCGTCGAACAACTACGGCTATCCGAACATGAACGCAGTCGGCGGCGGCCTCGAAAAGCTGCCGGATTTCACGCACCCCTTTACCTACTACGGATCCATCTACTACTACCCGAACGTCTCGGGGACGTACAGCAACCCGGCAATCAACACGGGGCCGACCACATTCGGGATCGGCTACAACGTCCTGAAGTACCAGGTTGGGGTCATGTACTCGTTCGTGCCCTCGTTTTATCTCGATGCCGGCTGGGCTGGAGAAAACTGGGCGAACAAGAACAATGCCCCAATTTCAATGAGCTTCAACGGAGGTTACGTCGGACTCGGTTTCTGGGTCCCGTTCTGATCGGCGGTAACCCTTCCTGATCTCCGACCACACTATGGGGGCGGTTCGTCGATGACGAACCGCCTCTTTAGCTTTTGCGGGCGTGCGCGGTGTCTGTTCGCCGGAAAAACGTTGGCTCGCCGCCCCTTACCGTAGGACGATCGCTATGTCCCGAACGGTACCTTCATGCGAAACGCGCAAGCGCAATGGCGTGCCCGCAGGCTGCGTCACGATCGCTATCAGGTCTGCCCACGAATAGTCGGACGCGCTCTTGCCGTTAACCGCGACGATCTTGTCACCCGCGACGATCCCGGCCGCCGCCCCCACGGAGTTCGGCCTCACGAGCAGTACATCGAACGCATCGGGTCCGTTTTTCTCAAAGGCGATACCGGTACGGTTCTTTCCGAACCGCGTTGGGCGGTTTGCGCGATCCAAATAGAGCGTCTGCGATGCATAATCGAAAGTGGGAATGAATTGCGAAAGGATGCTCAGGCCCATGTTTCCTGCCTGCGTCCAGGCGGCGAACGCGCCGCTCTTCATCTGCGTGAAGCTGGCTGGAATGTCATGCAGCGCTTGATCGGCGATCGTGAAACGGCGCAAGGTCTCGAGGTGCGCCGTGTTCGTGCCCCCGGTGCCCTGCCCTATCAAAAGCGTGCCGGGTGCATACTGCGCTAAGAGCCCGGTTTCGTTCAGAAATCCACCGAAGAGAATCAAGTTTCCGCCGTTCCCGGTATCGACGCCGAAGAGGCCGGGATGGCCGTCTGCCGCGGCGTTAATCATCGGCATGTCGCTCTCGGTTTCAAATGTAAACGGTACCGCCGGCCCGCGGCCGCGATAGCGAAACGCGGGCAGCGGCGTGAACGTTACCGTGCGATCGCCGTAATCGATCCGTGTGGCGTACCGTTCGAAGAACTCCAATCCGATGATCCCGGCCAGCGGCGTCTTTTTTCCACGTTCGTAAAAGGAATACGGATAGGGAATTATCAGAAACGGCTGGTCGAGCAGCTCGGCGTTGCCGATGCGGAGGCTTTTCACGCGCGTGTACTGAGTCGAAACCTTTCCCGGGCCGGATCCCCCACTTTCGCCGGCGCCGGTTCCATGCAGACCGAGCATTTGCGCCGCCAACGGCGTAAGGATCGCGTGGCCGCCCGTATCCAAAATGAACGGCATCGGCGCGTGCTCGTTGATCGACGCCCAGATCATTAGTTGGTGCCCTTCGAGCATCATCGGAACCGTAGTCGATGCCGCACCGCCGATCATCCGCATATCGTTCGGCGGAACAGGTTTCGAGAAATCGCCACGTGTTTGCCGTCGGAGGTCGTAGCGCTTCACGGTGATGGCGTAATCGTCCGTCGGGTTGGACGGCGTTCCGGAGGAGATCGAAAACGGCAGCACGAGGCCGTCAACCTGCCGATAGTCGGCGAGGGAAAGAATTGACGTCTCGAGCGGATTACGCTCGCTGATGCGGGCAAGCAAATACGTTTGAGGATCGATCGTAAGCTCGGCCGGGCTGCCACCCTTCGGCTGCACGCGAATCACAATTGCGGGGCGCCCGGCAAGGCTGGTTGCCACGCACGTCAAGCGCGCATCGTTGTGCGCGTCTAAATAGCCCCGGCGGGCGAGGAACGCGTTGGTAATCGCTTGTTGCTTAGCGTAGGCTGAGTCGAAGGGGTGGACGCCGCCGGAAATGTCTTGCGACCAGAGGGTCGAGCCGTCGTAGACTTCGGCAGTAGGGCCCATTATGGCGATCTGGAATCGCCGCGCATACCGTCCCTGCGTTAGATCGTAGTCGAACTGCGCGGTGCCGCGAAGGCCCGCCACCGTTGCCCCAGCGTCGAGCGAAATTCGGGAGACTGCGTTCCAGCGATTACCGCCGGCGGCGGTACCCATTTGACTAAGAATAAACGCCGGCCGGCACGCGACGGCCGGCGCCGGGCTAGCGCCGGAACTCCTGCCCGGCGCGGCGGCCGCCCCGAGGATCAAAACGCATGAGAAAGTTGCCGCTTGAAGTCGCCGCATGGCCGAAGGATAGCAGCCTAGCCGGCACCTGGCTTGTACGTTTGTAACGCCTTAGATCGTGAATGCCCGGCGATAAGCGGACGGCGACATTCCCGCGAAAGCTTTGAACTGGCGGCAGAAGTGGCTCTGGTCGTAGTAGCCGCACTCAGCCGCGATCGCAGCTATGGTCTCGTCCGATCCGGTCAGTAACTTTGCGGCGACCGCCAAGCGGTTTCCGGTGACGCCGGCCCGCGGCGAATGGCCGTAGGCACGCTTAAAGGAGCGATGCAGCAACACCCGGTTAACGCCGAGTTCGGCCGCAAGGGCGCTCACCGAGCTCCGCCGATTGCGCTCGAGTAACGTTTCTCTTGCCCGGACCATCTCTTCGGACGGCTGCGAACGCGAGGTCCGGCTCCAGAGAAAATCCCGGATCGCTTCAATCGAGTTGCGAAGACGACCCCCGGATTCGGGTACCGCCGACAAGAAGCGATGCGTCAAGGCCTCAACTTCAGGCCCTTCCGCGCAAACGAACTCTTGCGGAAGCCTCCCCGAGACGTACTCGAGATTTATTGTGGCCATTGATTGATCGTGAACGCAATCCGCGTGCACTTCCCCGGCCGGATGAAAAACCAGCATGTTGCGGCGCAGGTGGCGTGGCGATTCACCCGTATGTTCCGTGTAACGTCCCTCGACGACAAGCGAAACATAAGGATAATCGTGCGCGTGGGCGCTCATGATCATGTTGGGCTCGTAGGTCGTTTTCGAGAGCCTTATGCCACCCAGTTCCTGCGTAAAAAGCGTCGTCCCGAGCACAACCGTTTAATTCGCTCGTTGGCTCGCGAGAGCCTGGCTAGCGATGTCTTTCGGACGGCCCTGGTCGCTTAGAATAGCGCGTCAGAACCTTCGCTTGCCATCCCACGCGCCAATTATTGAGAATTCGTTGATGAATGGTGACGGAGATCAGAAAGGTTGCCGAAATCGCCATAACGACGAGAAACGTCAGGGGCAAGTTGCGGACGAAGAAGCTGGGCGGGCAGGCTCGCGGCCGTACATACGACTAGCGAAAAGTTCTTACGGCATTCGGCTGCTGAACTTGAGCGTATAGTTTGCGGGAAACGGCTTCGCGCAGTGACTCGTCTTGTAGAAGTTTCCGCCTACGCTCGTTGCCGCGAAGGTACAGAGTTGAACCGAGCTCGGTAAGTTCGTAAAGGTAACTTCACCGAAAGAATCCGTGGGTTCCGACGTGATTACGCCCGTGGGTTGACCGCTGCTGATTCCAGTGGAAAGTTCTACCTCGATTCCCGAAATCCGGGAGCCCTGCGATGTCGTTACCGTGATGGTAGTCGAGCTCGGGTTGGGACTATTGTCTGTGGCGGGAGTCGTTGAGCTGCTGCATGCGGTAA
>JBAVTZ010000086.1:0-24289 GCA_049696515.1 Candidatus Cybelea sp.
CGGAGCTGCAGTTCAACAAGGGCGACTTCACCCGTAACGGTTGGTCGGGCCAGTTCGCCTTCACCTACACCAACTCTAAAGTGCAGTTCCAAAACGTTGGACTGAGCACCGGCGGCGTCGTTCAAAATCAGACAACCGTGCTCAACCAACTGATCGGGCAGTACAACCTGTTGACCAAAGCCGGCGGCGGAAGCCCCTGCTATCAGGCTCAGAAACCGGTTCCCTGCTCGATGCCCAACGGCAAGGTCGCTGCGGGCTTCGATACGATCCTCAACCCCTACTACAATCAGGCTGCGCAACCGCTGCTCAGTCCCAACGGCTGGTACAACCCGTACACGACGGCGATCGCGCCAAGCCTGAGCGACAACGCCAACAGCTACATCTCACCCGAAGTAGCGTCAATCATCATCAACTACCGCAAGGACCGGTTGGCGATTACGCCGAGCTTCGTTTACCAGGCCGGCGGCTTCTACGGCAGCCCGCTGGACATCAACGGAATCGATCCGCGCGAGTGCGCGCTCAACTCGGCAGGCTCGGGTATCACCAAGCTCTCGCCGCACACCAATCCCCTGCAGTGCAACTACCTCACGGCTACGGGAACGGGGCTGAGTCAGTTCGGCTACCTCTACATCCCCAATCCGCAGACCGGATCGTTCGCGTATAGCAACTACCAGAACCCGAGCGCGATCGGCGGCAACCTGCAGATCTCGTATGACGTGACTCCCAGAATCCGGCTGACGGTACTGGGCGTCAATCTCTTCCACGCCTGCTTCGGCGGTTCGTCGGAGCCGTGGACGGGAGCGTTCCCACCCAATAACGTGATCTGCGGATACGCTGCTAACGGCGGCACGCTCAACAGTTCGCTCTATCCGAGCAACTTCTACAACGGCACCGGGATCAACGATTTCGCTGCCAACCACGCACACACGCCGACGAACTTCCAGCAGAGCTACCTACCAAGTCAGCTCAACAACGGTGCGATCGGTGGCGCGCCGCAACCCATAAACGTCTACTTCAATGCATCGGTAAAGATTTAGGCGTCAACGCATCAACCGGAAGCGGGGCTCTCCCTGATCGGGAGGCCCCGCTTTCCATAGCTCGCTCTGCTCGTACGCTTGCGAGCTGATTCGATAAAGCACGTGACGGCGAAGCCGGTGGCCCGCTTCGATCCGAGGGTGGTCGAAGTCATCGCTTGCGTTGCGGCGCATGCCGAGACGCTCCATCACCCGCTGCGAGCGCTGGTTCGTTTCCGCGGTCATCGCGACGATTCGGTCCCAGTGCAGTTGCCGGAACGCAAAGTCGAGCGCTGCCCTTGCGCCCTCAGTCGCATAACCCTTCCCCCAGGTTTCGAAGGCAAGCCGCCAGCCGATTTCGCGCGCGGGGGTGAAATGCGCCTGGAACGGTACTTCCTGCAAGCAAATGACGCCCGCAAATGACGGGCCATCGCGCGCTTGGACGGCCCACCATCCGTAGCCGAGGCGCTCGAGACCGCGCCGGATTGTCGAGGCCATCGATTGCGATTGCTCCCGGGTATAGCTCGTGGGAAAAAATTCCATCACCCGCGAATCGCCGTTCATCTTTACCCAAGGCTCCACGTCCGCGTCTCGCCATTCGCGCAGAAGCAAACGCGGAGTCTCGATTGTCGGAACCTTAGGGCTCATGCTCGGCCCACGCCAGCGCGTCCTCGAGTGCCTCCTCGCCCCAAAACAATTCGCCGCCGACGACGCAGTTGGGCGCACCGAAGATCCCCAACGCTATTGCTTGGCTCGTGTTCCGGCGTAGCCATCCGTGCCGCTCGGGAGCCAGCGCTTTGGCAACGCACTCGCTACCTCCGCCGGCTTCGCGCGCGCAACGATCGATCAAATCCGCATCGGCTATATCGGCGTCCTCGCCGAAGTTCGCAACAAAAATGCGACGGATGAGCGCGCCGCTCCAAGGTTCGTTCGCGGTTGCGCAGGCGACGCGCGCGGCGAGGGTGGAGTTGCGCGGGAAAACCGAAGGCTTGCGCCACGGAAGGCCGTGCTTGGCCGTCAAACGCTCCAAGTCGCGCCACATATAGGCGCCGCGTAACTTGCTGAGGTTAAAGGGAGAGTCGTTCCAACCTTGCAGCGCAAAGATTGGCCCTAACAGAAACGGCTTCCATTGCAGCGGAACCCCGCGTTGGGCGCAGAGCGTTTCGATCTGCATCGCGGCGACGTATGAATACGTGCTTGCAAAATCAAACCAAAACTCGAGCGGATTTGCTGGCACCAGCGGGTTCTTCTCCGCAAACGCGCCGCCGGCATTCGGCAGTCGGAAAAGCGCTGGTTATACAGGCCAGCTCTGCTACTCAATGCAAGCATGGGATCACCGGCCATGCTTTAGATTCTTTTATGACTTTTTATGAACGCGCGTGATAATGTCGAAGCGTGTTCTTGAAAGTGCTTGAACGAGAGACCACCGCCGGGCCTCCTACGGCCTACGTTTTTGGTGACTTTCGGCTCGATCTCGCGCGCCGTCTGCTCCTTCGGCAATCGCAGGTCGTGCCCGTCCCGGAACGCGTCTTTCAAATTCTCTCGATCCTCATCGAGGCAAACGGCAGCGTCGTCCAACGCGAGACGATCGCGTCGCGGGTTTGGCCCGACGCGGCCGTGGCCGACGGGAACATCGCCCAGCATATCTACTTGCTGCGCCAAATCTTGGGCGAACATGCCCGCGACCGGGCGCTGATCATGACCGTGAACGGTAAGGGATACCGGCTGACCGTACCGGTAAAGGTAGAACCGCAAGGTCTGGACGACAACGAGGCCGCCGTCGAAGCACACTTGCGTGGCAGTAAGGTCGAGCCGTTTCGGGACTACTGTCAGGGAAGTTATCTTCTCGAGCGGCGAGCCGCACCGGCACTTCGGCGCGCCATCGAGATCTTCGAATCGACGCTTCAAGCCGATCCGGAGCACGTGCCTGCGCTAATCGGACTCGCCCGCGCTTACGCGCTTCTCGGTGAATACTGGCACGTGCCGCCGGCAACGGCATTTGCAAAAGCCAAGAATATGGTCTGGCGGGCGTTGGCCATCGCCCCATCCTCGGCCACCGCGCATGCCGTGCTCTCGGGTCTCTTGATGTTCGCCGATTGGGATTGGGCAGGGGCTAAGTCCGAACTCGACGCTGCCCTGCGCTTCAATCCCAACTCGCCCATCGTGCGGAATAACGCGGCCTATTACTACATTTGCGCGGGCGAACACGACCGTGCGCTCTTCGAAGCGCAGCGTGCTCTGATGATGGAGCCCTCTTCGCTCTCGCGCCAGCTGCTCTTCGGCCAGGTCTTGATTCACGCCGGCCGATATGGGCAGGGCATCGCCTGCATGTCGAGGTTGATCGAGAGCGACGCGGACTTTTACATCGCAAGACGCTATCGCGCGCAGGCGTTTCTGCACAACCGGCAACCGGAAGAAGCCCTTACCGATCTGCTCTTATTGCCGCAAGAGCGCTCTGAAGAACCCTGCTTCCGTTTGCCGCTCCTGGGCCGAGCATACGCGGATTGCGGCGATACTCTCCGGGCCGAGCAGGCCTACCTCAAGTTGCAAACGATGACTGAAAGCGAGTACGTCGTTTGGTGGAATCTCGCGATCGTGGCCGCCGGAACCGGTCGCCTCGACGACGCACTCACTCATCTTGAGCTAGCGCTTGAAAACCGCGAGCCCGCGCTGCTCTTTCTCAAGAGCCTTCCGTGGTTTACCCCGATCGCCGAATCCTCGCGTTTCAAGGAAATTCTGCGTATCGTCGGACCCTAGGCAGGCGGGGGTTAGGCTTTTTTAGGGCTTTTTGAACTGAGGATGGTTGCGGTTCGCGTAGAATAACGGGATGAACGGGATTGCACGTATGGCAATCGCGGCCGGTGTTATCGCGACACTCTGCGCACCGGCGTCCGGCGACGAAACCGGGGCGACGATGTTTCGTGAGAACGCCGCCCATCTCGGATTTTACGACTCGCCGGCACCGAGCCTCCGGGTGGTAAAGTGGCGCTTTCACACCAAGGGAAAGATCTTTTCCTCCCCCGTCGTTCACAACGGCGTGGTCTACGTCGGAAGCACCGATGGGCGGCTCTACGCGGTTCGTACCTCCGACGGCTCGCCCATTTGGAGTTTTGCGACCAAAGGTGCCCTGAACTCCTCGCCGGCGATTTCGAACGGCAGCGTCTTTTTTTCGAGCCTGGACGGCAATGTGTACGCGGTCAGTGAGGCCGACGCAACGCAGCGGTGGCAATTCCGAACCAATGGCGAGCGGCGCTTCACCGCGCCGGGAATCCACGGCATACAGCCGCGCAGCGAGGTAATGCCCGATCCTTACGACGTCTTTTTGTCTTCGCCCGCGGTTTGGAACGGCGTCGTCTACGTCGGCAGCGGCGATCACAACGTCTATGCGCTCGATGCGCGGTCGGGCGCGCTGCGCTGGAGGTTTTCGACCGGTAACGTCGTTCACGCCTCGCCCGCGGTTGAGGACGGCATCGTCTACATCGGGAGCTGGGATCGCAACTTCTACGCACTGGACGCTCGAACGGGCGCGCTACGCTGGAAGTTCACGACCGGCGACGATCGCGACATCTACAATCAAGTCGGCATCGCCGGTTCGGCCGCCGTCGCAAACGGCATGGTCTACTTTGGCTGTCGCGACAGCCACTTCTACGCGCTCGACGCCCGCACGGGCGCGCTGCGCTGGAAGCGCGACGAGCACGGCAGCTGGGTCGTCGCCTCGCCGGCGATCGTGGGAAAGAGCGTTTACTACACGACCTCGGACGAGCGAAAGTTTTATGCGCTCGATGCAGCCACCGGCAGCGTCCGTTTCAAAGTCGGATACGGGGCGTTTGCCTACTCTTCGCCCTCGATCGCTGGGGAGGTCGCATATTACGGCTCGTTCGACGGACGCCTCTATGGCGTCAACATCCAATCGGGGACCATCGTCGCTCAGTTTTCGACCGATGGGGCGAAGCGTGACTTGGCAGCGCATCTCGATCGCGCGGGTAATCTCGATATCGGCTCGTTTTACTCCGATCCGACCCTCGACGGAACGATCGTGGCATTAAATGCGATCTACCGGTTAGGCTCGATCGCGGGGTCGGCTGCGATCGCGGATGGTACGCTCTTTATCGGGAGCACCGAAGGGACGCTCTACGCGCTCGACTAGCTTTTGCGACTTCATTCAAACGCGCCAAGCGTGTCCACGTCGAATGTCGCTCCAGAGTCTTGGGTTTTGACGGCGTGACGTCTTAGATCCGGGCGAACGCGCAGCAATCGAAGCGTGTCACCCAATGGGAGCGCGTCGATGCAGCCCCGCGCGCGTGGCGAGAGCCAGACCGGATGGCCGGGTACACCATCCCGGACCGGATAGACGACATCCGCCGTTCCAGCCGCATTGCAGATTGTTTCGATCAGGATCTGACTGACCAACGGCTTATCCCCGAGCAGCACGATCATTGCAAGGTCACTCGGCACAAAACGATTGGCCAGTGCGAGCGAGTGCGACATCCCACGCTCGGGCTGGTCGTTGGTAACGGGCACGACGTCTGCGCGGCCGGCTAGATACCGGGCCACTTCGTCGCCGGCCACCACGATCGGATTCCAGCGTTGGGCTGCCGCGATCGCAAACTCAATCAACGGCCGGCCGCGAAACTCCATCAGCAGTTTCTGTTTGCCGACGCGCGAGGAGGTCCCGGCCGCCAGAATCACCGCGCGCGCCTGGCATTGGTTCATGCGGGTTTGGCGGCGCGCTCCACGTCGTGATGAATCGCACCCTGCGCGCGCTGCAGCGGTAGACCTTCGCCCCCATGACGGATCGCGACGATCTCGGCGAGGATCGAGAGCGCCGTCTCCGCGATCCCTACCCCGCCGATGTCGAGTCCGGCCGGTCCGTGGATGCGCGCGAGCGCCCGTTCGTCGAAGCCATCCTCGCGCAGCGATGCGCGCCGTGCAGCCTGTGAGCGGCGGCTTCCGAGCAGCCCGATGTAGGGAGCGTTCGACTTGAGCGCGCAACGCAAACCAGGCAGATCGAACTTCGGATCGTGCGAGAGCATGACGATCGAGGTGCGCTCCGAGAGAACGCGCGGCAAATAATCGTCCGGCCATTCGCGCACGATCTCGGAGGCGTTGGGCACGCGCTCTTTTGTTGCGAAGGCCGGTCGCGGATCGACGACGACGACCCTGAAATCGAGGCGCTGCGCGATCGTGGCCAGTTCGGCCGCAAGCGCGGTGGCTCCGACCAAAAGTAACGTTTCCCTCGGTGCGAAGACGCGCTCGAACTCGACTTTCGAACCATCGGCTTCAAGGTACTCGAGGCGCAAGCGCGCGTCGCGCTCGCCGGCCGCGATCGCTCGCGCTTCGCTGCGAAAGGCCGGCGCGGGGCGCCAGGTAACGACTTGCATCACTGCGCCACAGCCGGTGCCCCCCATTAGCTCGTCGTCGCTGGTGAGGTTGATATCGAGCCGCCGAGTTCGACCGTCGCCGGCGGTCTTCAAAGACGCCTCGACGATCTCGCTTTCGTAGCAGCCTGCGCCGATGTTGCCAAAGACGCGGCCGCGCGCGTCGACCGCGATCGTGGTTCCGACCGGCGCGGTGGCCGCATCGCGAAGCGCGACCAGCGTGGCCAGCGCAAAGACGCACTCCTCGTCGAGCCACTCCGCAGCGACACCAAAGATCTCACGCACCGCCGGTCATCCGCGCGCGCCGCCCGAGTTTCCTCAAAGTCTGCATTTCGTCCAGCGACGTGAACGTCGTGACGTACGGCAGCGCCGCGATCATCCCGCGCGCAGCCGGCGTATAACCGGGGGTTCCGGCGTGCGGGTTCACCCAAGCGATCGCGGCGCTGCGCCGCGCGATCGCGCGCATCGCGCGTTGCAGCTGCGGGATCTCACCAACGTCAAGTCCGTCGCTCACGATTATGACGAAGGTCTGTTCGCTCAGAAGCGCTCCGTGCTTGCGCACGAAATCGTTCAAACTCGCGCCGATTCGGGTGCCCCCACCCCACGCCTCGCCGAGATCCTCCAAACGATAGGATCCGCCGCGACCGGCATCGCGCAGGCGGCGGGTCACCTCGCGCAACTGCGTGCTGAAGAGAAATGCGCCGGCGCGCCGGCTGCGTTGGCAGAGCGCATAGGCGAACTGCAACATGCGGCCGGCATGTTCGCGCATCGAGCGGCTACCGTCGAGCAGCAGGACGAAGCGTGGATTGCGCAGCGGGTGGCCCAGCGTGTGCGGTTCGAAGATGTCGCCGCCGGTCCGCAGGCTTGCGCGCAGGGTTCGCCGCAGATCGAAGCGCTCGCCGCGTGGTTGTGGTTTCCAGCGCAACGATCGTCCCAGATGTAATCGCCTGATGAGCCGGCCGGCCTCGTTCAAGGCAGCGTCGAGCCCGTCGGTGGGAATCGACGGCGGCTCGGACGTCGCTGCAGTAGGAGTGTAGCGCGCGCGCAGCGCCTGCCAGGCTTCGGCCAAGCTCTCCGCCTCGGGAAGCCCCTGAGTTTGCAGCATCTCGGCCGCGGTCAATGCATCTTGCTCGGCCGCGTGCGGCGGCGGAGGCGCGTCGGTTCCGTCTTGCTCTTCGGGACGATCGCGGCGCCCCGGACGGGTGCGCCGGCGCGCGTGACGAGGCTGAGCGACTCCTTGCGCTTCGTTTGCGAAGAATGCATCGAACGCGGGGTCGAAGAGCTCGATCTCTTCAGGGCGACTGCAACAGACGGTCCGTAACGCAGCCGCAACGCCCGAGCGCCGGTGCAGCCCAACCGTTTCGATCGCGCGCAACGCTTCGGCCGCTTCGCGAGCGCCTAGCTTGAAACCATGAACGTCGCGTAACCGCAAGCAGAACTCAGCAGTCTTCGCCATGAGGTCGTCGCTCATCGCAGATTCGCGCGTACCGAACCGAGCCCGTAGTCGGCTTCGGGTGCCTCCCGGGCGGCGGGCTCGTGCGAGTCCTGCGTTAGCAGAGGCTGGTAGCGCGCCTCGAGGCTCCGAAGCAGTTCCCAATCCTCCTGCACCTTCAGGATGCAGCCCGCGGTCTGTTCCAGCGTGCGCGCGTCGAGTGCGTTGCGGTGCAAGCGCACGAGCGCGAGGGCCCAATCGAGGCTCTCGGCGGTACCCGGAACCCGCGCAAACGGCTGCGCGCGCAAAAACTCCATGAAGCGCGCGATTTGAAGCGCCAACCGCTGGTTGATTCCGGGCAGGCGCGCATGGAGGATCGCAACCTCACCTTCGAGCGACGGATAGCCGGTCCAAAGGTACAAGCAGCGTCGACGCAAGGCATCCGAGAGATCGCGAGTGCGGTTTGAGGTCACGATGACGGCCGGGCGCGACGTCGCGCGCAGCGTTCCGATCTCGGGGATCGTTACCTGAAACTCGCCGAGCAGCTCGAGTAAAAAGGCTTCAAAGGCCTCGTCGGCGCGATCGATCTCGTCGATCAGGAGCACCGGCGCCCGCTCCTGAGCGATCGCCTCTAACAACGGCCGCGCGAGCAAAAACTCACGGCTAAAGATCTGCGCCTCCCGCTCCTGCACGGACGAGCCCTGATGCTCGGTGAGCCGAATGTGGAGCAGCTGTTTGGGATAGTTCCACTCGTAGAGCGCGCTGGATGCGTCCAGCCCTTCGTAACATTGCAGCCGGATGAGTTTGGTTTCGAGCACCTCGGCGAGCACTTTCGCGCTCTCGGTCTTGCCGACGCCGGCCGGTCCCTCGACCAAGAGCGGTTTCTCCAAGGCCAGCATCAGCTCGATCGCGGTCGCAAAGTCTTCACCGGCGATATAGCCGCGCTCGGCAAAGCGCTCGCGTAGCTGCGAGGCGTTCACGCGCCCACCATCGCTGCGTAATGCTGTGGCTCGGTCGCAAATGCGGCTCGGCAACGCGGAGAGCAAAAAAAGTAGGTTCGGCCGTCGTGTTCCATTTGATACGTTGCGCGAGCCGGATCGACGTCCATACCGCAGACCGCGTCGACTGCTAATTCCACCAAGGACTCGGACGGCGCGCGCTGCGCCTCTTCCGCTGAAGTAACCGCGACGATCTCAGCCAGAATCGATACCGCGACTTCGCTCGGGCGGCGCGCTCCGATGTCCAGCCCGGCCGGATTACGCACGCGCGCCAGGCGCTCGCGCGGAACGCCCTCTCCTTCGAGCACGGCAAAAACCTCGACCGCGCGCTTACGGCTCGCCAAAAGTCCGATATAGGCAGGCGTATCGCCCTCCAGCAACGCTCCGAGTGCAGCCTCGTCGTAGTTACCTTGTGAGGCAACTACCGCGAGCAGGCGAGGGCGATCGACCGCGTCCAACTCGGCCAGAGCGTTTCGCAATACATCGAGGGCGATGGCGCGCGCCCGCTCCTCGCTCTCAAGATCTTGCAACTCGCTCTGATGTACGATTCGCACCACGCGATAGCCATCCATCGCAGCGCTCAAGCGCGCGAGTTCATCGGCAACCGGCGTCAAACCGGCAATCAGCATGGTTCGCTTGGGAAGATGCGGCTCGATGTAGATGTCTACCGCTCCTTCGGAGGCACAGCTCATCGGGATGACGATCGCGTCGCGGGCGTCGAGCGGATTCGTCTCGGCTTGCGCATCGGGCCGTATCTGCACCAAGCGCGCATTGCCGCTGCGCATGGCGTCGACCGCCTGGCGCCGCACGATATCGCGCGAGCACGCACCCCCGACGAATCCTTGCATGCGTCCGTCTGAAAAAACGATGGCGCGATCGCCGAGATGCGCGCTGACTGGAGCTTTCCGGGTCACCACGGTCGCTAACGCAAACGGTGTGCGCGCGCGCTCGAGTTCGGCGACGCGCTCGAAGAAATCCCGGGGCTTCATCTTCCTTAGGACGTGCCGCTGAGGCGATTCTTCACGTTTTCAAAAGTCGTGCTGATCACCCGATTCGCTTGCGCGTCGATCACGCGCCCGCCAATGGTCGCGATCGGCCCGCGCATCGACGCGGCTCCTTTCCAGTCCAAGATCGTGTTCGTATTGCCATCGGCCGCGATGTCGGCGCCGGCTACCAAATCGATCACGCTGCCCAAACCGCCGCCATTGATCTTCATATCCAAGTGGTTCTCGTCGGCCCGGGGCTCGAGGACGATCTTAAACTTCAACTTACCGCGCACCGGGCCGACCGCGACGCCCACGGTCGCGTCAAAGGTATGCGCGTCGTATACCGTCGTCTCGAGAACGTCGGGCAGACACGAACCGATCTCCTTCGGGTCGTTGATGAAGGTCCAGACCCTGGCTTTGTCGGCCAAAATCTTTTCCTGGCCGCTCCATTGAAGGTTCATCCTTCGACTCCGCTCAGGATGACACGCTGTCGGCGGGGTGGATCGCGCGCCACACTTTCTCGCGCGTCAGTGGGATGTCGATATGGGTGACGCCGAGCGGCGCGAGCGCATCCATAACCGCGTTGGCGAAGGCCTGCGGCGATCCGACGGTCGGGCTCTCGCCGACACCTTTGGCACCGATCGGATGGTGCGGGCTCGGGGTTACCGTGTTGTCGGTCTCCCAATGCGGGGTTTCGAGCGCGGTTGGAACGAGGTATTCGGTAAAGTTGGTGTTGAGGTTGTTGCCGTCGTCGTCGTATTTGATCTCCTGCATGAACGCAATCGCAAAACCTTCGGCCAGGCCGCCGTGGATTTGCCCTTCGACGATCATAGGATTGATGACGATGCCGCAGTCGTCAACAGCCAGGAAGCGGCGAACCTTCACCTCGCCGGTGTCGCGGTCGATGTCCACCACCGCAATGTAGGTGCCGTACGGAAACGTGAGGTTGGGCGGATCGTAGTAGTAGGTAGCTTCGAGCCCCGGCTCGCTATCGGGCGGCGGATTGGTGTAGGCCGCGAACGCAACCTCCTTCATCGTCACGCTCTTGCCGGGCACGCCTTTGACGCTGAATTTGTAGTCCTTCCATTCCACGTCGGCTTCGCCGGCTTCCAACAGGTGCGCGGCGATCTTCTTGGCTTTCTCGCGAATCCGCCGGGAGGCCAGGGCCAGCGCACCGCCCGCCACCGGCGTGCTGCGGCTCGCGTACGTCCCCAAACCATAGGGAGCCGTATCGGTGTCGCCTTCTTCGACCAGCAGCTCTTGCGGGTCGAGCCCGAGTTCTTCGGCGACGATCTGCGCCCAGGTCGTTTCGTGTCCTTGACCTTGACCGCGCGTTCCGGCCCGAACGATCCCCGAACCGGTCGGGTGAATGCGAATCTCGGCGCTGTCTAACATCTTGATGCCTAGGATGTCGAAGTGCTTCCCGGGTCCGGCACCCACGATTTCGGTAAACGTCGAGATGCCGATGCCCATGAGCTCGCCGCGCACGCGCTTTTCGGCCTGTTCTTTGCGGAGCTCCTCGTAACCGATGATATCGAGCGCCTTACGCATCGTCATCGCGTAATCGCCGCTGTCGTAGACGAATCCCAACGGCGACGGATACGGCATCTGTTCCTTGGTGACGAAGTTGAGCTGGCGCAGTTCGGCGGGATCCATCTCGAGCTTGCGCGCTAGGATATCCATCCCGCGTTCGATCGCGAACGCGGCTTCGGTCACCCGGAAGGAGCAGCGATAGGCGATACCGCCCGGCGGTTTGTTGGTGAAGTAAGCATCGACTTCGGCAAATGCCGCCGGAAAGTCGTACGAGCCGGTGACGATCCCGAACATGCCGGCCGGATACTTGCGCGGATCGGCGGCGGCATCGAATGCGCCGTGATCGGCCACCGTTGAAACCTTGAGCGCCGTAACTTTGCCGTCCTTCGTGGCACCGATTTCGACATCCATGTGGTAGTCGCGCGCGAAGCCGGTCGTGGTCAGATTTTCCGTGCGGGTTTCGATCCATTTCACCGGTACGCCGATGATGACCGAGGCAACCGTGGCCACGACATATCCAGGATAAACCGGGACCTTATTGCCGAAACCGCCGCCGATGTCCGGAGAAATGACGTGGATCTTGTCCTCCGGGATTCCGGTTACCAGCGAAAACGCGGTACGGTGCACGTGGGGCGCCTGCGACGTCATATAGACGGTCAATCGGCCGGTGGCCGTATTCATGTCGGCCACGATGCCGCATGGCTCGAGCGGAGCCGGATGGCAGCGCGGTGAGAGAATGCGCTCTTTGATACGAACCGCCGACGAATCCAGGGCGCCATCGGTCTTGGACTTGTCACCGACCTCCCAGTGATAGATGTGATTGGTCTTGCTCTCGCGGTCGTCGCGCAGTACGATCTTGTCTTCACGAGCTTGGTACGGATTGACGACCGGATCGAGCGGCTCGTACTCCACCTCGACGAGTTCGGCACCGTCTACCGCAATCTCGCGCGAGGTCGCTACCACGCCCGCTACCTCTTGATACTGGTAGAGCGTCTTGCCGAACGCCAGTACCATCTGTTTGTCGTAGCCGTGGAAGGTCGGCAGCCATTCTAGCTTGGCGGCATCCAGGTCCTCACCGGTAATCACGGCCTTGACGCCGGGCAGCGCCAATGCCTTGCTCTTGTCAATGCTTTTGATGCGTGCGTGCGGATACGGGCTGTGAACCAGCGCGAGATAGAGCATGTGCGGCAGAACGATATCGTCGAGATAACGGCCGCGACCGCGGATGAAACGCGGATCCTCCTTGCGCTTCATCGCGACGCCGATAGCGTGCTTTTCGATCGAGGTTGTCATGCTCAGCTCCCCACTGCCGCGGCGGCCGGTTCGGCCGCGAGTTCGTCTGCAGCCTGCTGGACCGCCTTTACGATGTTCTGATATCCCGTGCAGCGGCAGAGATTGCCCGCGATTGCTTCGCGAATCTCGGCTTCGCTTGGATTTGGCATGTGCTTGAGCATGACGTAAGCGGTCATCAGCATGCCAGGCGTGCAATAGCCGCATTGGAGGCCGTGTTGATCCCAAAAGGCCTGCTGCAGCGGATGAAGCTTTCCACCTACCTCAAGACCTTCGACGGTCGTGATTTCGTGGCCATCGGCCTGCACCGCAAACATCGTGCACGACTTCACCGCGCGATCGCCGTCCAGCGCGACGACGCAGCATCCGCAGCTGGAGGAATCGCAGCCCACGTGCGTACCCGTAAGGCCCAGCTCTTCGCGCAGAAAGTAGGCCAGCAACATTCGCGGCTCGACTTCGCGCTCGTACGCCGTCCCGTTAACCGTCACGCTGACCTTCACTTCAAACCTCCAACACCAAGGCGTTCGAGCGCGGTTGCGATCGCGCGCCCGACCAAAACGCCGGCCATTGCCCTCTTGTATTCGATCGAGCCGCGGTTGTCAGGGTTTGGATCGGCAATCTTTTCAGCCTCGCGCATCGCCTGCTCGATCAGTTCTCTGCTTGGCTTGGCGCCCGCGAGAAGTTGCTCGGCGGCCGTTACTCGGAGGGCTTTCGGTCCCAGGGCCCCGATCGCAATGCCGGCCGCCGCGATCGTTCCGTCGGCGGCCAGTGAAATCTGCGCAGCCGCTGCAGCGGTGGCGAAGTCGCCAACTTTACGCTCGATCTTTTGATAGGAACCTGCCGTGCGCGCACTCGGGGTTGGGAAGTTCACCTCCACCGCCATCTCTCCGGTACCGACCGCTGTGGTATAAGAATCGACCAAAAAGTCATCGATCGCAACGGTTCGCGTTCCGCCTTTGCCGCGGAGCACGACCTGCGCGCGTGAAGCGAGCGCAGTCACCGGCCAATCGCCTGCGGGATCGTTGTGACAGAGACTGCCGACCACCGTGCCCATCTGACGCACGACCGGATCGGCAACGACCGCCGAAGTATCAGCCAAGAGTCCGTAGCGGTCGCCGATCAGCTTGCTTTGCTCCATCGTAAAGTCTCGCGTCCCCGCGCCGACGTGGAGCTGTCCATCGGCTTCGCGCAAGTAGGCTAGTTGCGCGATGGGATTAATGTCCACCAGCACAGCCGGCCGAGCTAAACGAAACCGCATAGCGGGAATCAGGCTTTGGCCACCCGCCAAGATGCGTGCGTCATCGCCATAGCTGGCGAGAGCTTCGATGGCTTCCTCGACGGAGCTAGCCCTTCGGTAGTCAAACTGGGCTGGAAACATTCGCGCCTCCAAACCGCGTCAGCGAACTTCTCTGTCGCGGTGGTTGGCGCCGACTCCGACCAGCTCCTACGAGTTGCTCGTGCTTCCCTTCGTTGCGCCGCTGGTGACAGGCGATTTAAAGCGCACTTGGAGAATTGTGCCGGCAGGAACGGCGATGTCGGTCTTCAGCGTCTGCGAAAGCGCGTATGCGCTCGCCGCGCCCAAGAGCGCACCGTGGCTTTTCCCGACAGCCCTGGCTGCAACGTGGCCGGCGACGGCCCCGCCGATCATCATGCCGATCGTGCGAAGATGATGTGTTTTGGGCGAAAACGCTCCGAGCGAAATCAACTGCACGTCAACGGGCGCCGTTGTGCCGTCGGGCAACCGAATGTCGTCGAAAACGATCGTCATCTTCGGGTTGCGCATCGGACCGGCCGCTTGCACATTTGCGAGGTGTCCCTCGATGACGGAACCCTTCAGATCGGGATCGCCGGCACGCGTTTCGTCGAGGACAAACTTGTCGCCCTCCTGACTGGTCTTCGAACCGATGGGTTGCTCGAGTTTCCCATAGTAGCTTGTGCCTGCAGCAACAATCGTAGTGCCGCCCGACGCGGCTTGGCCCGCGCCGGCGCTCTGGGTGGTGACGTTGTTCGCGTGATGTCCGCACCCGGCGAGGAGGCTGAGAATCAAACCGGCTGGGACGAAGAGCCGGTGATTGCGCATTTGCCCTACCTTCATAAGCCTAGCTTCGCCGCGATGCCCTGAACGAACTCGGGAGAGAAATGTTGCAGCACCGCGGGATTGTTGGTAACGAACGCGACGATCGATTCCTTCGCGCCGGAGGGGTTCGAACCGATTTGCTGCACCAGCTGCGATATCTGTCCCGCAAGATCGCCTTGTCCACTTTGCTGCAGATTTGAAGCCGCGGTTTGGAGATGATCGCTCAGCTGATCGCCGCTGACCGAGTCGAGGTGATCGCTTACGGCTTGGCCGACGGCGGCGGAGTCGAGGTTTCCCGACGTCATCTCTTGAGCCGCATTCTTGATTGCATCAAACACAATGAGCCTTTCCCTTCGCCCGCGCGAGTCGTTGCGGACAGCGCAGGAGAATAATCGTTCGCCGCTCCGATGCGCCCGCCTCGGCATCGCGGCAGCAACCAACCAGGCGGCCGGCCGACACACTGCGGCCGCTCACACTAAAAGGAGCAAAGAGAAAAGCAATGCCGGTTACGACCATCGATCCAAAGGCCGCGCTCGTCGTCATCGATCTGCAGAAGGGCATTCTCGCCCTGCCGACGGCGCATCCGGCACGGGAAGTGCTGGCAGGCGCCGTGCGTCTAGCGGACGCCTTTCGCGCGAAAGGTCGACCCGTTGTCCTCGTCCGGGTCGGCTGGGCACCCGACGGAGCCGACGCGGTCAAATCCCGCAATCAGTTACCGCCCTCTCCATCGAATCGGCCGGCCGATTTTTTCGAATATGCCGAAGAGCTTCGCGCCGATTCTAAGCGCGATATTCTGCTCCAAAAGCGGCAATGGGGTGCGTTCTACGGCACCGATCTCGACCTGCAGCTGCGAAGGCGCGGTATCACCAACATCGTCCTGTGCGGGATCTCGACCAGCATTGGCGTCGAATCGACCGCGCGCGATGCCTGGGAGCGCTCGTACAATCTCACCTTCGCTTCGGATGCGATGACCGATACGGTCAAGGAGGCACACGAGCGCGCATTACAAATCATTTTCCCACGAATCGGGGAGATCGGCACCGTCGACGAAATCTTGGAAAAAATTTAAAGCCCGCCCGCTACTAGGAGACCGCATGCGTTCAAAAAGCCATACGTTTCTTGCAAATCTTTGCATGCTCGCATGGACCGCCGTCGCAACGACTGGGGCGACGGCCCCGCCCGGCTCGCCCGCCTCCTCGGATACCGCGCTGGTCGGCTGGGCTGCCGGACCGGCCGTGAGCGCCGAGTTGGAGGCCGAAAAGACCATGATGCGCCTGCCGACCAGCGCGAACGCAATGGAGATCGAGCGCCATCTCTCATCGGTTCCCCACCGCGCCGGCTCCGCCGCCGACTACGCGACCGCGCTCTACGTCAAACAACGTCTGGAAAGCGACGGCTTTGCCACGCGCATCCAAGAGTATCAAGTCGAGTTCACGGGTCCGCTCGCTCAGAGTTTGACGATGGAGTCGCCACACCGGGTAAACTTCGATCTCCTGGAAGGCACGCCCGGTCACCATACCAAGTGGGAACTCATGGCCGGTCAGCCGTTCCTTGAGGAGTCGGGAGACGGCGACGTTACCGGTCCGGTAGTCTACGTTAATACGGCTTCCAAGGACGACCTCGCCGAGATCGATGGCGAGCACGTCAATCTCAAGGGGGCGATCGCGCTGGTGCGTCTCGGTGCGCCGGGCGGCGGCGGCATTCGCGCGGCCGACCCCAGCTGGATTGCCTACAACGAGCTGCGCAAACGCGGCGTGGCCGGCGTTCTAGAGTTTATGGATCCCGCGATGACCGGTTACGGCGGGGGCGCGATGTGGCCGAGCGGCAATTTCAAAAACACCGGCATGGCCGAACGAATGGGCGGAATGTCGCCCCGCGGCTTTCTGATGTTTCCCCCCGGCGATCCGACGATCGCCGGCCAGGCGCCCGTCGTGGGCGCGCCGCACAAGAGTTGGGACGAGATTCCGCACGCCACAATTCCCGAGCTGAGCATCACCCAAAGGACGGCGCGCACGTTGCTAGGCGGCCTTACCGGGAAGGTTGTTCCGCAATCCTGGCATCCCATGTTCGAGTTCGTGCAGCATTTCGGCGGCAACGAAATCGTACGCGTCCAGACGCGATTCGAGCGTAAGCTCAAGACGATCTGGCTCGTCTTCGGCGACATGAAAGGCAGCGAGCAACCGGATTCGATCGTGATGATCGGCAGCCATCGCGATGCGATGACCTTCGGCGCGATCGATCCGGGGAGCGGTACGACCGTCCTGCTCCAAGATGCCGACGCATTTCACGCGCTCGCGCAACAGGGCTGGAAGCCGAAGCGTACGATCCAGATCGTCTCCTGGGACGGCCACGAACTCGGGCTGTATGGGTCGGCAGCGTATATCTACCAAAACGGCCCGCAGCTGCGAAAGCAGATTTTCCAGTACATCAACACCGACCAGCTGACGACGGGCGATCCCTTCGTCGTGAGCGCATCGCCGGGGCTCTATGCCTTCATGAAGCAGATCTGCGATGTAGTGCCCGCGGCCGACGGGGGCGGTATGCTCGGAGCTCGCGATCAGCGCGTCGATCCGCTGCTCAATCCGATCGTCGGAGGATCCGATCACCAAAACTTTGCCTATATGCTCGGCGTCCTCAGCACGTCAAACGGCTATTACGGCTCATTTGGGGCCCATCACACCGCCGAAGATAATCTCGACGGTTTGCGCACTTACGATCCCGGCATGAAAGAGGCCGTTGTAACCGCACAGGTCACCGGCATCCAAGCGATGCGGGCCGCCAATGCGACCGTGACACCATTGCGCCTCGAAGAGATCCCGACGCAGATGCTCAAAGACTTGCTCCCGCTACAGGTCGTCACTTTGCAGCGTACCGACGGCGCGGTCACGCTCGGTGAGCTTCGTCAAGCACTGACGACCTATCAGGCGTCGGCGCAGCAGATCGACGTCGCCATGGAGCAAGCCGAAGCCAAGGGTGACGTGAGCGCAATGCAAGCGCTGGCATCGCGCGAACAAGCCTCGCGGGATGCCTTCTTCGCCCAGGACGGCTTGCTGGAAAATGCTTACTACCACACGATCGATCGGGTCTACACCAGTTTTCCGGAGCTGGTCTACGCCAGCAACAAGCCGGAGACGCTGGAAAAGGCTCAGGCTAGAATGTTGAGCGCGATTGCGAATGCAACCGCGCCCCTAAAATGACAATGCGAGCAGCGCTGTCATCCTGAGCGGAGTGGCCAACGGGTGCGGCCTTGTCATCCTGAGCGGAGTCGAAGGACGACAAGGCTTTCGGCGCTGGGATTTTAACGTGGGCCGATTGCCACGCCGAGTACGCCGCCATCGATGCCGGTAACAATGGTCCGCGCCGGCGCGCTGGCACCCGGCGGGAAGACCACGACATTACCGTTATTGGCGTTGACGTACTCGTTGCCGACGAAGAGCGAGCCGTCGGACCCGTAGGCGAGCGCGGTTGGCGCGAAGAGCCCAGCCGTCAGCTCCGTGCTCTGCTTCTTGTAGGGCGGGGGGTAGAAGCGCACCGCATTGAGATTTGCATCCGCAACCACGATGTCGTTGTGCGAGTCGAGTTTGAGGTCTTCGAGGAAGGCACCGTTGTCGAGATCGTTGAGCGGCAGCACCTTGCTGGTCTTCGAACCTGCTCGAAACGCAACCACGGATGACGCAAGGCCATAGATTTGCGCAACAAAGAGATTGCCGGCCGGGTCTTTTGCGATGCCGTGCGGCACATAGATATTACTGCTCAGAAACTTGGATGGCTTTCGCTTGCCGGGCGGAATAACCGCGATCGCGCCCTCGATTTGGCCCCGGATTCCGCCGTCGGAGACGTACATCGTGCCCTTCTGATCGATTGTCCCACCGAACGGCAGGTCGATGCCGTCGTTATAGGTACGGACCAGCTTGAGGGTGGCGCGGGCGTACTCGGTTACCGAGCTCGTGTAGGTCATGTCGCTGCCGACGTAAATGTTGCCCTGGCCGTCGAGCCAGAGCGCACCGGGGTTCTGCAATCCATCGGTGATCTTGCCGATTACACGTGGATGCTTCGCGTACGCGTCGTAGAGTGCTACGTAGCTGGTGGTCGTGCCGGTGTTTACAAGCACGTACAGGATCTCCCGCGCATTCTTGGCAGCGCCGATCGACGCCGTCGCGGGAAGGGTTGATTGCTGGGGCATCCCGCTGCCCGAACAGCCTACAAGCAGTAACCAGAGACTTACGCCAAGCCCGATGGCGAAACGCGAATTTCGGGTGATCATTTCGGTAACTCCCATGTAGCAAACTCAGCTCCGTCGGTTACGTAACGCGCATACCGGAAATCGCGGATGTTGGCCAGACCGCCGCCGGCCCAATCCAGTAGGATAAAGTATGCCGGTGTTCGCGACTCCGGCTCCTCATAAACCAGCGCTGCCGGCCGGCCTTCGACCATCCCCATTCGGAAGCGCCAATCGACAACGCTCGCATAGTTAGAGAAGTAATGCGCAACCTCATTTCGACCGCGCATCCGTGTCTTGTTCACCAAATCGAGCCGAACTTCGTCGGCAAGCATGCGGCGGACGGCGTCAAAGTCACGCGCGTTGAAACGGTCGACGTAGGCAGCTAGCAGCGATTGCTGATGCGCTTCCAGAGCGGCGGGGGCCGCATCTTCGGGCTCCTGGGCCAGCTCCCGCAGCCGCGCCCGCCCGCGATGAAGCGCCGATTTAACCGCCGGAAGGCTGGCGCTCATGATCTCACCGATTTCGTCGAGCGAATAACCCAGCACGTCCATCAGGATGACGCTGCTTCGCTGTACCGTGGGCAGGCGCATGAAGGTGCGAAGGCTCGTCGCCACGAGCTCGCGCTCTTCCAATAGGGAATTTGGGTCCACGAACGTCTCCAGATCCGCGTCCGCCCGGATCGCATCGCGCCGGGCACGGCTGCGAAGAAAGTCGAGTGCGGTGTTATGCGCGATACGGAAAAGCCAGCTCTCCAAGTTTTTGACCGACTCGCCGCGCGCCAGCGCAGCAAATGCCTTGATCAACGCATCTTGCAGCACGTCCTCGCCGTCGATTACCGAACCGGTCATGCGGGCGCAGTATCGGTGCAGCTTGGGCCGGATGCGCCCCGCCAGTTCTTCCAGGGCAAGGCTCGGAGTTGTCGCCGCCTCCATCGCTTCTTAGACGTTGAAGGCATCCCAAAGGATTCGACGGAGCGCAGAATCCTTTCGGCACCCGCCAGCGTCCAAAGTGCATGAAGAACACAGTCATTCGCTACAAGGTAAAGCCCGAACGGATCGAAGAGAACCGGCAGCTCATCGCGGCCGTCTTTGCCGAGCTGAGCAGTAAGGCTCCCGAAGGTATTAGCTATGCAAACTTCGCTGCCGACGACGGAACCTTCGTTCACATCGTCGCGTCTGAGACCGAGGATCGGTCCGCGCTGACATCGCTACGATCGTTCGAGCGGTTTACCCAGGACGTTGCGGATAGGTTTCTAGAGTCCGCTCAAGTCGCTGACGTTACAATCGTCGGAAACTATCGGCTGTTGACCGAATCGCTGAGAGGCTGAATGCAACCACGCCCTTGAAATAAGTGATTGCCTTGTCATCCTGAGCGGAGTCCTTGTCATACATGTTAATCGCTGGGAGGCTGATCGCGCAGTCGAGCTCGCTCGGAGCGGCGAAACACCGCGACCGCGCCGCGCACGAGGACCGCATTATAGAAGCCGCGCACCAGCCCCGTCAGCGGGCCAGGTGGTTTGCGGCCCTCGTCGACGTCGGTCATCGGGAGAAAAGGGCCCATGACGAGCTTGAACCGCCGGCTGAAGCGCTCGCATTCCTGCGGCGTCTTGCCACTCATCGCGACGATCCGGGCGGCGGCCAAGACATCTTTGCGTTCGGCTCGCACCGCGTCCAGCACGTCGCTCGAACTCAGGCCAAGGAAACGCAGTACCCGTCCGTCGGCAAAATCGTTCTCACCGAACATGTACTCGTGGTCGATGAGATAGCTGTTTCCGCTCGCGGCGACGCGACGCGCTTTGTCGATTAAGCGCGGCAGCCAAACGAGGCCATAAAAACGTTCGCTGCCCGAACGGGGAACCCAGCGGCCCTTTCCAGTTCCGTGTGCGGCGGCGTCATCGCGATCCATGGCGGCTTCGAAAGCGGACCGGTAAGCGGCGAGTTGTGCGAGCTGAGCGGCACTGAGCTGCCCCGAGCCTCGCGCCGCATCGCGTAACAGCTGATACGTCGGCCACACGAGGCAGGCATATGCGGTTGGGCGCTCGCCCTCGTCGCGCTCGTGACGCATCTGCTCATCGACGAAGGTCCGCGCAAACGTATCCACGGCGGCGGGTTCGACGTCAAGGTTGAGCGCCCGTCCGATCTTCTCGAGCTCGGCTTGCGGGTGCGCGATGACCGCATCGTACTCCGCGAACACGCTGGGCCAGCCGGGTTCCACTTCGGTCGCGGTTGCCAGCATATAGCGCAGCCAGAGATACATTGCCCGATCCTCAGAGATCGCGTTGCGCTGCCGCAGCGAGGCGGCCACGCTCAACGGATTGCGCAATACCACGGCGTAGCTGACCTCGAGCTGCAAACTTTGGAAAACCGGAGCCCAAAACGGCAGCAGCACGGAAAGTCGAGGGTCTTTGAACGCAAACGGTGTCCCGGCAGAGACTTTCGAGCTCAGGCTCTGCCGTGCCGTTGCGCCGAGTCTGCCGGCGGCGATTGCCCCGAGCGTTTTTTCACAAAACGGTGGCGGATCGTCCCAGGCCGCGCCGAGCTGTTGCAACACCGCGTCGTCAATATCAACCAGATCCTGGTCTTCGAAAAAACCCTTGGGGTTATCGGGCTGCGGCACCATCAAGCGGTCGCCGAGGCTTACGCCGAGGCATTGCAATCCGCGTGCCACGACGCTAGTGCCGCTGCGGTGCATCCCCAGCACCAAGACGATCCGCACTTATCCTCGCATCCAAGCGATCGTCTGCGCGGTGCCTTGCGGAATTGGAGTTTTTGCATAACCCCCGAGGCGCTGCTGCAGTGCCCTATCGTCCAGGACGAATCCGCTGTCAAACAGGTAGTATATTTCGGCAACCTCGCGCATGAACGGC
This sequence comes from Candidatus Cybelea sp., assembly GCA_049696515.1. Classification (GTDB taxonomy): domain Bacteria; phylum Vulcanimicrobiota; class Vulcanimicrobiia; order Vulcanimicrobiales; family Vulcanimicrobiaceae; genus Cybelea. The sequence continues at coordinate 21,796 of JBAVTZ010000086.1, forward strand.
ATCGCCAATCCGGCAGCCTGCAGCACGAACTTGGGAACCGAGCGGTACTTCGGCGGCGCGCCGATGGCGGCAAAGACCCCGTCGGCAAATGCGCGCGCCTCTATCGATTGGCCGCCAAGATTCCAACAGCGACCGTAGACGTCGTCGATCGCCGCCAGCCTAAGCAGCGGATCCGCAATATCCGGTACGTAGACAAACTCGCGTTGCGCGCCGAGCGGGCCGATGAAGGACGCGGTTTTACCCGAGAGCGCTTCACGCATGAAAACGTTGGCGTAGCTGAGCTCGGCGTTGGGCCCATAAAAATCGGGTAAGTGCACGACCACCGTCGAAAATCCGCCACCATGCCGTGCGAGCACGTTTTGCTCTTGTTCCAGGCGGAAACGCCCCTTGCGCGTGTTCGGTAGGTGTGGCTGGCTTTCGGGAACCGGTCGGGTCCGCGCAAAACCATAGCTATAGACCGGTGCGACGTGCACGAAGCGCTTGACCCCGGCCGCCTTCGCCGCGTCGAGCGCGTTGCGCACCATGATGGGGTGCTTGAAAAACTCGGTGTACGGTGCGCCCGCGAGATAGAAGATCGTTTCAACGCCCTGCGCGGCCGCCGCCACGCCTTGGCCGCTAAAGAAATCTGCCTCGAGCGCCTCCGCGTTCGGAAAATCTCGCTTCAACCGCGAGGCATCGCGCGCGACCGCGCGATAGGCCACCCCGCGTTCGTCGAGTGCCGGAGCCAGCGCGTGTCCCACCGCGCCTGACGCCCCGAAAAGCGCGACCGTCCCAAGCACACCGTCGTTAGCCATAGCTGCAAGATTGTGCGCGCATGGCGTAAAACTCTGCTCGAGGCTGCCAGACTCAAGGAGACGCCCCGATGCTTCGAGCGCTCGTTCTCGCCACGGCGCTGATCGCCGCAATCACGCCCGCCGCGCAGGCTTTTCCGGTCGATTTTGGACCGGGATTCACGACGCGCCAGGTTACCGTCCCCGGTGCCACCATCAGCGCAACTGTCGGTGGCCACGGCCCAGTGGTGGTGCTGCTGCACGGCTATGCCGAGGATTCGCGCATGTGGAAACCGCTCGCCATCGCACTGGCGCCGCGCTTTACCGTGATCGCCCCGGATCTTCCGGGGATCGGGAACTCTTCGATTCCATCGGCGGGTCTCGACATGACCACCTCGGCGCGCCGGATTCACGCAGCGGTCCGCGCGCTGGGTTATCGCGACGTGCTGGTCGTCGGGCACGACATCGGCCTCATGGTCGCTTACGCATACGCGGCCATGTATCCGAGCGAAGTAAAGCGTCTCGCGCTAATGGACGCCTTTTTGCCGGGCGTCATCGGTTGGGAACCGATTTACAACAACCCGTTCATGTGGCACTTCCGCTTCTTCGGGCCAACGCCGCTTGCGCTCGTGAATGGACGCGAGCGGATCTACTTCGACCACTTCTGGAACGACTTTGCGGCCAATAAGAACCACTCGATCTCCGAAGCGAATCGCGTACTCTACACGGCTGCCTACGCTCGGCCAGGACGGATGGCGGCGGGATTCGCCTACTTCGCTTCTTTTCAGGCGACGGCGACGGCGTTCGCGAAACTCGCGCAAACCAAATTAACGATCCCCGTCCTATCGATCGGTGGAGAGAAGTCGCTCGGGGTAGCACTCAGCGAACAAATCAAGCTTGTTGCATCCAACGTCAGCGTCGTGGTAGTGAAGAACGCCGGCCACTGGATCTTGGAAGAACAGCCCCAGCAAACGATGGATGCGCTTATCGGGTTCCTCGAACGTCGGTAAGCCGCTATTCGCGGGGCGCGTACTTCAACGACGTCGCGGTGTTGAAGAGAACGATCGGAGTAAGAAGCTCGGCTCCGCCGGCCAGGAGTAATCGAAATGCGGCTAGGGTGGCGCCGCCTTCTTCGGTCGCATCGATGCCCTCCTGACGATGCAGGTCGCGCATCGCTGTGTCGGCTTGATCGTCGCTGACCGCAACCGCATCTCCATGCGATTCGCGCAGCGCGCGCAAGGTGAGGCGATCGCCGATGCCACCCGGAACGCGCAATCCCCACATCTTGGTCGCGCCGTCTTCGACCCGCGCGGCGGATTCTTCGCCGCGCCGGAAGGCGCGCACGATCGGCGCGCAGCCCTCGGCTTGAACGGCGATCATCACCGGGCGTTCCGCGCCGATCCAGCCCAGTTGCTCGAGCTCGTCGAACGCCTTCCACATTCCGACAAGGCCGGTGCCGCCGCCGGTTGGATAGAGAATCGTTCCGGGGACGCCGCCGAGCTGTTCGACCAGCTCGTAGCCCATCGTCTTCTTCCCCTCCAGGCGGTAGGGCTCGCGAAAGGTTGCGACGTTAAACGCGCCGGTTTCGCGAGCGTAGCTGGCTGCGATCCGGCCGGCGTCGTCGATCAAGCCGTCCACTAATACAACCTCGGCGCCGTACCCATGCATCTCTTCGACGAGCAGCCTCGGCGTGTCGCGCGGAACGTAGACGCGCACGCCGAGGC
>JBAVTZ010000087.1:0-14431 GCA_049696515.1 Candidatus Cybelea sp.
GGCGACCTTCTGTCAGCGTTCCCACCCGAAAGCGCAGACGCGCCACCCCCGAGTCGGGTAGGCGCGCTGCAACCGCACGCAGCACGTGCTCCCCAAGAAAGCTGAGCTGATGGCTCCAGGCGCTCGACCGGGTCGTCACCACGAGCGTCCCGTCGACGATGCGCGCCGGACGGGAGTTCTTGGCGACCTCCGCACCGACAATTTCCCTCCAACCGGCCTCGAGCAAGGCGACGGGCTCGCGAGAAGCGCCCCGCTCGGACGGTGCCCAACCCGAAAGCACTTGGGAGAGCTTCAGCACGTTGCGCCCATCCGAACCTGGGCGTTGCAAACTTGGGCTAGGCTCGCGCTCGACGGCAGCCCTTCGGGAAGATGCGTTGCGGTGATGAAGGTCTGCTCGTAGTCGCCGATCTCGGCTAGAAAAGCCGTGGCGCGGGTTTCGTCGAGTTCCGAAAGTACGTCGTCGAGCAGGAGCAGCGGCGCCTCATTCGAGCGTTCGCACATGGCACGATATTCGGCAACTTTGAGCGCGAGTACCGCCGTTCGTTGCTGGCCTTGCGAGCCGTATGCTGCGAGCGAGGCATCCTCCAAAGTCAAGCTCATGTCGTCGCGATGGGGTCCGACCAAGGCAGTTTTGCGCGCGCGTTCGGCATCCACCATCAGCTGCAGGCGGGCCGCGATCGCCGCGCCTATTGCGCCCTCGGTGGGCGCTTCGAAGGCGACGTTGGGTTCGTAGCACAGTTCCAGACGCTCGGTGCCTGCAAAGCGCGCGTGCGCCCGCCGGGCATTTTCTGATAGTACCCCGATCAAATGGTCGCGGGCCACCATTATGCGCGCTCCAGCCTCAATCAGCGCACGATCGTAAATCGCCAGAAGCTCGGCGTCGGGCTCGACCGCGCCGCGCAGCAACGCGTTTTTTTGCTGCAGCACTTTGCGATAGCGAGCCAACTCGTAATAGTAACGCGGCTCCGTCTGCGAAAGCGCGCTGTTCAAGAAGGCTCGCCGCGTCCCCGGAGTGCCGCTCGCCAACTGTAAATCCGCCGGGACGAACGTAACCACCCGTATCTTCCCGAGATAGCTCGCGTAGCGAACGCTGCTCCGGTTCACCGTGTAGTTCTTCCGCGTCCCGCGACTGCTCTTCTCTATCGTACAGGCAAGTTCGACTCGTCCGGCACGCAAAGTGGCCTCGCCATAGATGGCGGCGAGGTCGCTGCCTTTGCGAACGGTGTCTCCGTCGTGAGAGGTGCGAAAGGACTTCCCGGTGCCCAACATCGCGATCCCCTCGAGCAGATTGCTCTTGCCTTGCGCGTTCGGGCCGACGAATACGTTCAATCCCGCCGCCGGCTCTAAATCGAGTTCCGAATAGTTGCGAAAGTTTGAAAGCGTTAACCGCGCAAGCAGCACATCATTGCCGCAGCGGCATGAGAACGTAGAGCTGCTGCCCGGTGTCGAGCGGCTCGAGCGGCCGAATAGCCGCGGGCGATAGCGGTCCCAAAAACTCCATTACCGCCTTCTCGCTCTTAATATGATTAAGTATCTCGACCAAGTAGCGCGCATTGAATGCAATCGTCAGGTCTTCTCCGTTCTGTTCGACTTCGAGCTCTTCGTAGGCGTTTCCGGAGACGTCGGAACTGGCGGTTACGATCAGCGTCTGATTGGCAATCGCGAGTTTCACCATGCTCGCGCGATCGCCGGCCACCAGCTCTGCGCGGCGTAAACTTCCCATCAACATAGCGGTGCTTACGGTTACCGAGCGATCGAACTTCGCTGGGATTACCTGCTGGTAGCTGGGGTACTGACCGTCCACGAGGCGAACCGTTATCGAAACCTCGCCGCTGGCCATTTGCAGCTGGTTGCTCTGGGCGCCGAGCGCGCTCACGGCGATCTGCTCGCCTACGGCGACGTTGCGCGCCACTTCCGCCAAGGCACGCGAAGGCACGATGAACTTTTCTTGCCCTGCAATTCCTTCTTCGAGCGCGGTGACGAACTTCGCAAGCCGGTATCCGTCGGTCGCGACCATGGTGAGGGCGTTGCCCTCCACCTCGAGCAGGGTGCCCATCAGCACCGCGCCGCGTGCCTCCTCACTCGAGGCGGCAAAGATCGTGCCCTCAATGCCGTCGCGGAACCGCTTGCCCGCGATGGTGAAGGCAAGGCCTCGGGCGGCAGCCGGCAGCGGCGGGTACTCCTCGGCCGGCAGCGCGTGAAAATCGTAGTTACTGCGTTGGCATTTGACGCTCGCCCGCGTCGGCGTGCCGGTAAGCTCGAGCGTCCCTGGCGCGAGGTTGCCAAGATAACTGGCGAAGAGCTTGGCGGGAATGGTGACCGAACCGCCTTCAGCTACCTCAGCCGGAAAGGCGTGTTCGAGGGTCAGCTCCAGATCGGTCGCGCGCACCGCGATCTTTCCGGTTTCGGCTTGCAACAGGACGTTGGAAAGAATCGGCACGGTGGTGTGCGCGTTAACCACCTTGCTGGCGGCTCCGACCGCCGTTGCTATATCCTTCGTGGTACAGGTGAACCTCATCGGTTCCACCGTTGGTCGTGCATGCGCGTTTTCCTCGGAAGAATTATTCTAAAGAGCCGTAGCAGTAGTAGAGCGGTGTAATCTGCGTACAAGTACCGGTGCGCTCGCCGCAGCGCGGGTTCACCGTTGGGATAAAGGTGTGGATGAGTAGGTGCGAGCCATACACTTGTCCACGCAGCACAACGCGTCGGCCGGTTATCCCTGCCGGACGACTCGCCCTGTGCGCAAGACTGTCGAAAGCGGGGTTTATCAGGGAGTCTGGCACATCGCGATGAGCTGCCGGATTTTATTGCGATAGGCTTCGTCGCGCTGCATTTGGTCCTTGATCTTGTCGCGAGCGTACATAACCGTGGTGTGATCCTTCTTCCCGAAGTCGCGGGCGATCTGCGGCAGCGAGTAGTTGGTCAGCTCGGTGGCGATATACATCGCAATCTGGCGAGGAGCCGCGAGCCGCTGATCCCGGCGCCCGTTGTCCATCTCTTTAACGGTCAGCCCATGTGCGCTCGAGACGGTCTCCTTAATCTTTGCGATGGTGATGCGGTGTAACGGAACCTGCGCGACCGCGCTCTTGAGGACGTCGGCGGCGAGGTCGGTCGTGATCGGGGCTTTGGTCAGCGAAGCGTAGGCGATTACGCGAATCAGCGCCCCCTCAAGCTCGCGAATGTTCGAAGGGATGACCTTTGCGATGAACGACGTTACTTCATCGGGTACTGGAATGTTCTCGCTTCCCGCCTTCTTGCGAAGAATCGCCTCGCGCGTCTCTAAGTCCGGAGCCTGGATGTCGGTCAGCAAGCCCCATTCAAATCGTGACCGCAGCCGAGCCTCAAGAGTTTGGATCTCTTTCGGCGGACGATCGGACGAGATGATGAGTTGCTTTCCAGATTCATGGAGCGCGTTGAAGGTGTGGAAGAACTCTTCCTGAGTAGTCTCCTTGCCGGCCAAAAATTGGATGTCGTCGATCAGCAGTACGTCGACTTGCCGGTAACGATTGCGAAACTCCGGCGTTCGATTATTCTGCAACGCGATGATGAACTCGTTGGTGAACTTCTCGCAGGTAGCGTAGACGACGTTGGCGGCGAGGTTATCCTGAATGACGCGATGGCCGATCGCGTGCATCAAGTGCGTCTTGCCTAATCCGACGCCCCCGTATAAAAAGAGCGGATTGTAGGCGTGCGCGGGCGCTCCGGCAACCGCTTGCGCGGCGGCGTGGGCGAAACGGTTGGAGTTGCCGACAACAAACTCTTCAAAAGTATAACGAGTATTAAGATTCGCGGTACGGAACTCTTCAAGCGAACGGCCCGCAAACGGGGTGTTCGCTCTGCCGCTTTCGCCGGGGTCGGCGACGGAGAGGCGCAACTCGACGCTAGTGCCGAAGAGTTCGCTCAAAACACCAATCATTTGCGCTCGCAGCTTGCTTCCTACCCAGTCTTGTGCGAACTTGCTGTGCACCGCGAGATGGAGTTCGTTACCGTGAAACGAGATGAAGCGGATCGGTTTGATCCACATCTCGAAGACCGGTTTCGAGAACGTACGCTCCAGGGTATCGAGTGCGGATTGCCAGAGCTCATTGGAGATGTCCGAATTGATCGCAAGCGCCATGCTCTGCGTCCTTTGTGTCGTCTTGAAGTAACACTACGCAGCAGGCCCTTTTTCAGGAGGAATCGGGCTGCGCCACCCCCGTGAGGGCGCACCAAGTTGGCTTAATGAAGCCCTGCTCCTGCGGGATCTATACACGACCTTATACACTTATCCACAGCTTGATGAGTACGCTGTTTCGGGGATTTTTCCGATTTATGAACCACTCCGAGCGGCTCGCCCAACACGCCTGAATTGTTAGGCGGAATAGGGCTCAAAGGCGCGGTTAGGAGGGTCTAAAACCCGGCTTCTCCACAAGCTTGTCCACAGGTGTGGAGAGAGAGGTAGCGGGTTGGTTTGAAAGTACGACGTTTGTCTGCTTGGCAAATCTAGCGATGGTGCTGAACGAGCGCCTCAACTAGAACCCAAACCAAGATCACGCCAAAGAACAAAAATGCGGCCAACCACGGCCAAAGGGTGAGGGTCCAAAGCGAGGACGGCGTCGGTTCGCGGCTTGAAATGGTCTGGTGAATTCGGAGCCACTTATAGGCTTGCAAAACCACGATCAGCAGGCCGAACGCCAGGGCCGCATAGGGCATGAACGCCATTGTCGTCTCATGGTATCATGGAGCTATGCCTAAGCGCTCAGGCAAACCGCCTGCCGATGAGAACCGAGCGGCCAAGTCCATTTTCAAACCTAGCGCTTACCAAACCATACCGGAATCCAGGTAGCGAAAAGCCAGATCGTGTACGCGCTAAAAATAATGGCCCAGCCAGCCTTTACCCACCGATAAAGGCGCGAACGTGGCCGGTCAGGCGGAAGCCCGCTCTTAATTCGATCGTAGCGGTCCTGCAGAATACAGTAGAGCCAAAACAGCAAAAACGCCGTGATGACGTAGGGAAAAGCTGCTGCCATACCATTCTATGGTATCATTAGGCTATGCCTAACCGCTCAAGTAAGGCTCCGCCAACCGACCCAAACAGTGCCGCCTTCGCGATCGTAGAGCAAGCCACGGCCGATGAGGCTGAGATACTCCACCAGATCGACGAGTCCACGAAAGACCCGGCAGCCGTCGCTCTAGGGCGCAAGGGTGGCCTTAAAGGCGGCCCAGCGAGGAAAGCCGCGTTGACCCCGGAGCAACGGCAAGAGGCCGCCAAGAAAGCAGCCGAGGCTAGGTGGGGGAAAAAGCCCTCGCCCTAAAGCCACCATTATTAAGATCCTTTGCCGGGTTCGTGATTTGGATGTCGCGGGTTTGATCAAAAGATAACCGCTAGGTTTGGCGAGCGATCCCCGAAAAGAGATCTTAACAAGAGAGGGCCCGGTTGGTTGGCGCCGAGCCCTCTCAACTCCCATGAAGGAGCGGGTTCCCCTCCACTCATCAAGGAGCCCAGACCAATTCGGCGCTGCCCGGCCGGCCTCCTCGAAAAAAATAACTCAAGTTTCTTTTTGCGCAGTGAGGGGCTCGGAGGTGCTCCGTTGCATTTTCGAGCCCCTTTGGTACAATGGGCCGGTTATGTTTGAGTTCGATCTTCAACTTTTCGCGTCGAAGAAGGGCGCCGGCTCAACGCGCAATGGCCGCGATTCCAATTCGCAGCGGCTCGGCGTGAAGCGATTCGGCGGCGAAAAGGTGATCGCGGGGAACATTCTGGTTCGTCAGCGCGGTACGAAGTTCTACGCCGGCACCAACGTGGGAATCGGGCGCGATCACACGCTCTTCGCATTGGTCGATGGAATCGTCGAGTTCAGCAACGGCAGCCGGCAGAAACGGATCTCAATCGTCCCGGCCGCCTAAGGTCCGTCCAAAGTATGAGCATGGGGCCGTGAGGCCCCTTTTTATTCGTCTGACGAAGTAGAGGCCGTGCAGTTTATCGACGAGGCGGAGATCACGGTTGCTGCGGGCGACGGGGGCGACGGCATGGTCGCCTGGCGGCGCGAGAAGTACGTCCCTAAAGGCGGGCCCGCGGGCGGCGATGGCGGACATGGCGGAAGTGTCTTCCTGGAGGCTACACCCGAGCTTTTAACCCTGGTTGAGTTTCGCTTTCGACGCAGCTTTACGGCGCCCGCCGGCAAGCCCGGTGGACCCTCGAAAAAGTCTGGACGCAGCGGCGAAGATCTAACGATCACCGTTCCCGTCGGTACGCTGGTTTTTCGCACCCAGGCGGAGGGCAGCGAACACTTTCTTGCCGATCTCAAAGAAGGCGGCACCCGGGTTTTGGCCGCCAAGGGCGGCAGGGGCGGTCTCGGCAACCAGCATTTTGCGACCAGCGTGCGCCAGGCCCCGCGATTTGCCGAACGCGGTGAACCCGGAGATCGCTGTCTCTTAAGGCTCGAACTGCGGTTACTGGCAGATTGCGGTGTCGTCGGCGTTCCAAACGCAGGAAAATCAACGCTGCTTTCAGTTGTCTCGGCAGCTCGCCCCAAGATCGCGGATTATCCTTTCACCACGCTCGAGCCTCAACTCGGCGTCGTCCGCGTTGCCGAAGGCGAGTCGTTCGTAATGGTCGATGTCCCCGGATTGATCGAAGGCGCACACGAGGGGACCGGGCTCGGCGATCAATTCCTGAGGCATATCGAGCGCACGCGCGCGTTAGTCCATTTGCTCGACGGAGCGAAACCGCTGTCCGAGATCCTTCAGGACAAAGCGACGATCGAGGCGGAGCTCGCCGCTTGGAATCCTATGTTACTCGAAAAGCCGACGCTGCTGGTGCTCAACAAGCTCGATCTGCCGAACGCGCGCGAATCCCTCAGCGAACTGCGCGGACGCTTCCCGGAAATTCGCGGCATCAGCGCCGCGACCCACGATGGCGTGCGCGATTTGATTTTGGCGGTGTCGCATCGCATCGAGAACGCGCCGATGCCCGAAGTCGTCACGCCGGGCCCAACGCGTATCGAACTCGCCGCACCCGATGCATTCCGCATCGAACGTCGCGACGACGGCGCGTTCGTCGTCTCGGGCGAACGCGTGGAGCGTCTCGCCGCGATGACCAACTTCGATTCGGACGAAGGGCTAGCGCGCTTCGAACGTGCGTTGGGAAAGATGGGTGTTGAAAAGAAACTCCAGGAACTCGGCGCCGTGCAAGGGGACACGGTACGCATCGGACCCTACGAATTCACGTATTCATGAGATTTGGCGTCTTTGGCGGAACGTTCGATCCGGTACACAACGCGCATCTTTTTGTGGCCGAGTCGGCGCGACTGCAAGAGCGCCTCGAGCGCGTCCTCTTCGTTCCGACAAGCAATCAGCACTATCGCGTCAAGCCGCAGGCCGATATGCTGCACCGTTGCGCGATGCTGCTGGGTGCGATCGAAAGCAACCCCGCATTCGCGCTCGACCATACCGATTTGCGGGAGAACGCAAGCGGCTACACGGCGGATCTGCTGCCGCTTCTGCACGCCAAGTATCCCGAGGTGGAGTTTACGTTCATCATCGGGGCCGATTCACTGGTGAACGCGACCTGGGTTCGCCTGGACGAGGTGCTGGAAGGCCTGGAACGCTTCGCAATAGCGCCGCGACCTGGTGTTCGAGCGGATGCGCTGGCGCGCGTGATCGCCGCCGTCCCACCCGGGCTGCGCGACCGCGTGACCACGCTGAACCTTCCGCCGGTCCCCGAATCGGCGAGCTTGGTGCGTGCCCTGGTTGCGCAGGGACGAAGCATTCGATATCTCGTCCCCGAGCCGGTTTGGCAATATATCGTCGCGCACCGGCTTTACGGATTTGATGGCAATGCGTAGACCGCACCGTCTGACGATCGCAGCGCTGTTCCTCGTATCGTGGTTGAACGGGTGCGCGGCAACGCAAGCTCCCGACGATCGCGCCGTCTGCGCGGTCTATGCTGCCCAGCGCTCCCACGCCGAAGTCGTCGGCGACGGCACGGTTACCCGTATCTTCGGCATTCGCGCGGGTCGAGCGAGTCCGCACGAGGGGTTTCTCATGCGGCTAGCCTCGGGGTGCAATCTCGTCGTGCGGGTCGAAGCCAACACGGATTTCACGGGGCCAATTCCGCTGGCCAACGGTCAGCACGTTATCGTGAAGGGAGAGTACGAATACTATCCGCTCGGAGGCGTGATCCATTGGACGCATCGCGATCCCCGCGGTCGCCACGAAGGCGGGTATATCAACGCCGGCGGCCGCTCGTATTTTTGACCATAGCGTGCCCCTCTCACGCATAATCTTGGCGAGCCAGTCGCCTCGACGCTTGGAGTTGCTGCGCTCGCTCGGACTCAAAGTCGAGGTGGCGGCCAGCGGCTACCACGAGCGCAACCTGGCGAGTATGTCGCCCGCCGTGCTGGCGCGCCATCACGCGCACGAGAAGCTTCGCGCTGTCCTCGAGTTAGAAGCGGAACGGATTTTTGACGTGCCGGTTTTGGCCGGGGATACCGTCGTGGACGTCGACGGCGAGGCGCTGGGCAAGCCTTGCGACGAAGCGGAGGCGAGTCAAATGCTGGGGCGCCTTTCGGGACGCGACCATTTCGTACACACGGCCTTCGCCTTGGCGATCCCGGGCGTTGCCGGCTGGACCGAAGAGCTCGCGACCACGCGCGTGCGGTTCCATCCGCTCGACCCCGGTGAAATCGCCGAGTACGTGGCTACCGGCGAACCTTTGGACAAGGCCGGGGCCTACGGAATTCAAGGACGTGCCGCGTCGTTGGTGCAGGCGATCGACGGCGACTTTTATACGGTGATGGGGCTGCCGCTGGGGCGACTCGTTCGTGCCTTGCGGCGGTCGGGATTTACGCTCCCGGAACCGAAATGAGCGTCGACTGGGACCAGTCTCCCAGGGCCGAACACTAAAGCGGAGTCGACCATCTTTACGTATCGAGACGAACGGAAGCTTTTTGCGCTAATTGGCATTATCATCATCGCGGCGCTGCTGGCCCTACTGGAGATCGGAGCACAGCGCGCCGGATCGGTCAATCCAATTGCGACCGTGATGGGTTCGCTCGTCGGTTTTGCCCAAAGCGGAGTGGCTGCAGCGATCGGCGGCGCGCGAACGCTGGGTACCACGATCGTATCGCTCCCGAAGCTCGAAAGCGATAACCAACGACTGCGTGCCGGTAACCGCCGGCTAATCGAGGAGAACGCGCGTCTTCACGAACTTGCGGCTGCCTACGCCGCCGAGGTTGCCGTTCGTCCGGTCGTCGATCTCTACGACGGAATCGAGGCGCGCGTGATTGGCTTTCCTCCCGAGAACGAGTCGCGAGCGGTGACGATCGACAAGGGCTCGCGCGACGGGGTGCGCCGCGACGAAGGCGTCCTCGCGGCGGGCGGCGTGGTTGGGCGCATCGCGTCGGTGGCCCCGTTTTCGAGCGTTGTCGTGCTGGCGACCGATTACACCAGCCGCATTCCCGCCGTCGTGCAGCGCGGGCGCTGGTGGGGAATCGCGCGCGGAAATCTCGGCAGCGTGGTCGTCGAATACATTCCGCAAGACGCGCACCTTCGGGCCGGCGATGTCGTCGTTACCGGCGAAGGGCGCTCGTTTCACTCTGGGGTCCCGATCGGCACGGTGACGACGATCGAGCGCGGCGACGCGACGCTCTATCAGACGGCCGTGCTCAAAACCTCCGTCGACCTCGGGGCCCTCGATCGCGTTGTCGTCGTCACGAAGTAAACCGCACGTCGCGCCGTTCGTTGGGCCGCCGTGGTACGTCGCCGCGGCATGGCTCGCGCTGGCGTTGGTCGCGCAGACGACCCTCGTGCACTATCTCGCCGTGCGCGGCGTCGTTCCCAGTCTCGTTCTGGTCGTCGTCATATGGTACGCAATTCGGGCCGACGTTCGCCGCGCGACGCTCTACGGGCTCGCCGCCGGGCTCGCCGAAGACGCCATTGCCATGCAGACGGGCGCGGCCTGGACCATCTCGACGGCCGCCACCGCGGCCCTGGCAAGCGTGATGTCGCGCGGCTTTTTCGCCGACTCGATTCCACTGGTTACCGTGACTACGGTGATCGTGACCCTGATGCGAGCGCTGCTCTTTTGGGTCGTGATGGCGCTGACGGGATATCCTTCGGGTCTTGCCGTGATGCACTTCCACGAAGCGCTTTGGCAAGCGCTGCTCAACGTCGTGGTCATGATCGCGGCGATGCTCATTGCCCGTCGCTTCGAGCCGGCGGCGCGATGACGCCGCGTCATCCGCCAAACAAACCCGAGTGGCGGCCTTACACCTGGCGCGTCGCGGGCTTCGTCGCCATCGTTTTCGTGGCGCTGGCTGCGCTCGGCGCCCGTCTGATCGAGGTGCAGCTGCTCGATGGTGAGCGCTACCGAACCGCCGCCCAGGCTAACCAAGTGCGTCTGATTCCGGTGGCCGCGCCGCGCGGAACGATCTACGATCGCCACGGAACCGTCATGGCGCGCAGCCGTCCCTCATTCGTGGTCGGGATGATTCCGTCCGAAGTGACCGCCGTCGATGGCGAACTGACGACGCTGGCGAGCACGCTGGGCGTGGACAAGTCGGTGCTTTGGGATCGTCTCTTGCATCATGCCGGCTTGAACTATCCGAACTTTGATGCGGTCGTCGTCAACGAACCGTACGGCCCGGTCGTGCTTGCATCCGATCTCCCGGTCGCGGCAGTGGCGCGCCTTTCCGAGGTCCTCACCAATCTTCCCGGGATCGATCTCGAAGTGCAGCCGGTTCGCGATTACCCGCACCGCTCGCTGGGCTCGCACCTCATCGGTTACGTCGGCGCGATTACACACGACGAGTACCAACGGCTCCGCAGCGCCGGCTACACGCCCAACGATGTGATCGGCAAGGACGGACTGGAGTTTGCCTACGACAAGTATCTCCGCGGTGCGCCGGGCGGACAGCGCGTCGTAGTTGATGCTACCGGCGCCGTCGTTCCCAGCGTAAAACTGCCCTCGAAGGCCGCGGTGCCCGGCGACACTTTGGTAACGAACGTGGATTGGCGGCTCCAGCAAATCGCCGAAGAGGCGCTCTCGAGCCAAATGCACCGCTTGGGGCGCGGGCGCAGGCTTTCCGGCGCGGTCGTTGCCGAAGATCCCTGGACCGGCGGGATCCTTGCGCTGGCAAGTTATCCCAACTACGATCCCAACGACTTTGTCGGCAATCGCTGGAAGCGCATCGCGTTCGATCTCGCCGATCCTACCGAGCCGCTGTTCAATCGCGCGATCGCGGCCGCAACGCCGACCGGCTCGACCTTCAAGATGGTTACCGGCTCCGCGGCGCTGACCGAAGGCGTCGTGAAAGTCGATCAAATCGTCGACGATACCGGCGGCTGGAATTGCGGCGGTTATTACGCGCGCGACATCGCGGCGGGCGGACTGGGCAATACGACCTTCATTCCGGCCTTGGCGGCATCGAGCGACGGCTACTTTTTCCGCCTCTCGTGGTGGCTCGGCAATGCACGCCTGCGGAAATACGCGCTGGCTTTTGGTTTGAATGCAAAGAGCGGCATCGATCTGCCCGGCGAGAACGAAGGCAACTGGCCGACGAACGCGTGGGAAATGCGTGCGTTCGGCGTACCCATGGAGCCGGGCGATGCGTGCTTTTTGGGCATCGGACAGGGCGCGATGCAAGCCACGCCGCTGCAGATGGTCAACGTTGCGTCAACCGTGATTGATGGTGGCTTGCTCCACCAGCCGCAGATCGTGCGCGAAATTCGCGACCCATCGGGTCAGGTGATCCAGCGGTTCACTCCGCAGATCATCCGTCGCGTTCCGGTGACGCAATCGGCGCTGGCCGCGGTGCGAGCCGGCATGGCGAAGGTTACCGACCCGGGCGGAACCGCCTACGGTTTGGCGATCGACGGATTGCCATTTTCAGGTAAGACCGGAACCGTCGAGACCGACAATGGAAACGGGCCGAACACGACGTGGTTTATCGCGTGGGCACCCACCAATCACCCGCGACTCGCGCTGGCAGTCTTCGTCGATCGCAGCGGCGGCTATGGTGCAACCGTCGCCGCGCCGATCGCGCGCGAAATCCTGGTAAGGTATTTCAACAAGAAGCCTTAGCGTTGTTCTCGATCAAGCGGTAAAGCTCAGGATGACACTATAAGTTAGGCGAGGAGTTCGAGCGTCGATTTGATTCGGTGGGCGCGTTCGCGGGAATGCGTGGCGAGCACGCGTTCGACTACAGCGTCGCGTCCTCGATTCACGAAAGCGCGCGCTGCAGCGAGCTCGACCGCTTCCGACGGATCCTCGAGCGCCCGTTCGAGCAACGCTTCTGAAGCGGGGTCGTCCAACGCCGCGAATGCAAAGACCAAATCGCAGCGCTCAGCCTCGGAGAGATCGGTGAATTCCTCGCCGGCAGCGCGCGTCCAGTCGGCGGTTTCCGCCGGCGGCAGACTCGCGATTGCCGGTGCCGCGCTTGCCGGTAGTACGCGAGCGTGACGCGCTTGCGCCAGGTAGACGCGCCACGCAATGAGGCCGGCGATCAGCACGACGAGGATCGCCACCAACAGCAAAGAGTTCACCCTAAGCGATTGCGTGAAGGGTGGCGCACATGACATCGAGCGCCGCGTCGAGCGCAGCGACGTTTGCGTGCTGGAGTGCCTCGATAAAGTCGCTCGATTCCGAATCCTCGAGTGCGTCGAGCCTTTCGATCAAGCGGGTGCGGTAGTGAGCATATTCCGGCGCTTCGTCGGGCAACAGGCGCGCCAGCGCCGCCCACGGAAGTGCGGTCGCGAGCGCGGCCGGTTCGAGACGTTCGGCGAGGTCGCGCATTTCGCCCGATTCAAACCGTCCGTGCAGCACGATCGCTGCGGTTGGCGACTCGGCCGGCACGCCGCGGGCGGCCTCGATTTCCTGCAACAGCCGCTCGATCGTCGAACGCAGCGAAGGCGTTTCGATGTCGCGCGGTGCGATGGCGTAGCTTGGCAGGCGGAGCTTGATGAACAGCCGGTCTAGCTCTTCGCGCAGCAAGTCGCGGGCCACGGACAGCGCGCCGCAATGACCGTCGCCGATCGCTTCGGGCAGAAAGGCGCGCAACACGAACAAATGGGTCACCAAGCCGCCGAAACGCGCCTCGCGCAAGAAGCGCAGCGTGCGGCCAAGCCGCTCTGCGGTGAAGGCGACCATCGTACCGGCTCCATCGGCGCGGATCGTGCCCTCGTAGAAGGCCGGCTCATCACCTGCGGGGAGTTGCGCGTAACGCTGGACGCCGTTTCCGTCGCCGATCGGCGAGGCGGGCGGCAATTGCACGAAACGGTCTTCCGCCGGCGCTCGCGGCTGGCCGGGCGGGGCCGGTCCGAGCATACCGTCCAAACCGAAGGGCAAACCGGGGATCGCGTTAGCAAAGACCGGCTCGGCACGCACGTGCAGCTCCGGCGCAACGATCTCGTCATCACGCTCGCCGTCGTAACGAACGTGCGCGACGTACGCGATCGAGGTATCGGCTGCAAGCGCATTGTGCACGACCGTGCGCCAGCGAATCGTCGCCTCGACACCGGGATCCACCTCGTTAAGCGTGATGCCGTCCGAAGATGCAAATGGCGCGAGCGCCCCGACGTCGCGTACTGGTACGTCGTTCACCGTGGTCGAGTTCGGGACGTAGATCAGCGATTCGAGCGGAGTTACCGCAATCTGCACGTCGTGGGCGCCGCCGTCGCCGCCGTTGCGCACCTGCAGCGTCCACTCGACGGTTTCGCCGACACCGACGCTTTCGGCCGGCGTGCTGTAAAAGTTTGCCGCTGAGAAGTCCGGGTCGGCGGCGGTGGCGATGGTCACTTGCGCGAGTGGAACCGGCAGCATCGCATCGGCGGTGAGCACCGCGTCCACGGCGATCGGGTACTCCTTGGCCAGGCTGCGCAGCAGGCGCAGTTGCAACTGCGCGCGCGCTTGCCGGCCGGCCGGAACTTCGCCGAAGAGCAGCGAGGATTTCTCGCGGGTCGCGCCCTCGACGTGCTCGAGCCGGGCTTCCGGAGAAATGTACAGACGCAGGCGCACGTTGTGGGCGCTGTCGGTCCCGGTATTGACCAGGATTACGTCAACGTTCGCGACTTGGTTTGGGCGCAAGACTGAATCGTCAGCCAGCTCTAATCGCGAGCCGGCCTCGCTAAAAGCCGGATGCGAATCGACGCGCCAGACAATGTCGCGCAGCGGCGTCTCAGCAAGTTCACGAGTGTGAAGGCTCGCGCCAATCGGTAGATCAGTGCGATCGGCACTTGGCGAGGGCACCCGCGCGCGAAGCATTAGATGCCGCGTGGTGTGGGGTTCGATGATGCCCAAATCGACGGCATGCCCGCGCGGCGCCCCCGGAGCCGATCCCTCGAGATTCAAGCGTGTGCCGTTTTCGAAAAGCTCGATCTCCTCGAGCGCGGGATCGGCGCGCACGTGCAGGAGCGCATCGTGTGCGGCTGCGCCGCCGTCGTTAGCGAGCAC
>JBAVTZ010000088.1:0-14544 GCA_049696515.1 Candidatus Cybelea sp.
TTTTCGGGCCAGCCATGGATGGCTGCTTCAAAACTTCGTTCTCTCGAAAAAGCGGAGGAGTAGGAGCGCACAGGAGGTGCGCGACGAGCGTCTTCGCGAGAGCACCCCGCTCGCGTCGACTACCGCAGTGTGCTTGGTGTTAGCGCTTTCTGGCGGGAGGGACGGCGAAAGGCTTGGCGACTGCGCCGGCGGGTGAGGCTTGGAGGCGCGCGAGATCTTCCGGTGTCGGTTCTTGCGAGAAGTCGCGATAGCTCTCCACGAAACAATAGAAGCCGAACGGCTCGTCACCGCGGTTGACGAACTGGTGCAGTTCCATTGGACCGACGTAGACGACATCGTCGGCGGCGAGTTCGGTCACCGTCTCGCCAATGACCGCGTAACCGACGCCTCGACGGACGATGACGCAGTGCTCGTGTTCGTGCTTCTCTAATCGCGACACGGCGCCGGGTTGAACTTCGAAGTAACGTAGTTCGACCTGCGGACCTGGCTCGGCTGGACCGCTCTTGCGATCGCCGACGATCGTATGCCGCGCGACGCCGGTACCAGGTGTCTCGGGGCTGTAGCCGGTCGCCTCGATTCCTTCCCAGCCGTGTTGGGTCGCCCGAATTACGCGTCTCTGCATTGTCGCCCCACGATAGCATATTTGCCGCACGACGAGCCAGGGCATCTTCCGGCCCCCTTCGAAGGGGCGGTCATGCGGACGATTGTACGTGCGGCGCGCTACGCTTTGTGCGTTAGCGCGGCAGGAGCTTCACTCGGGGCTTGCGCCGCGCTTCAGCCGGCACCAAACCTGCCGCTTCCCCAGCAGCAGAGCGCAATCGGGCGTTCCAACGGCGGGAAGACCAGCGACCTTCTCTACGTTGGTCACAAGAATACGGTTGAGATCTTCTCCTATCCCAGCGGGAGCGCTCACGGGACGTTTAAAGTTCGGGGTTCGGTGAACGGCATGTGCTCGGACGCGAGCGGAAGCGTATTCGTTACCGCCATCACTGAGGGCGGAGCCGGGTATGTTTATGAGTACAAGCACGGGGGCGCCTCGCCGATCTCGACCCTGATGCTTCCCAAACACGAGATCCCGGAGGCTTGCTCGAGCGATCCCACCACTACGAACCTCGCGGTGACGATGTACAGCGCCGAGAACTACGCTGCGAGCGTCGCCATTTACGCCAAGGCGAGCGGTTCGCCGACGATCTATAAAAGCCGCGAGATCGGTGCCAACCCCCAAGGCGCCTACGACAACAAGGGAAACCTGTTCGTCACGAGCAGCGGCAACGTTGGAGCGGAACTCCCCACGGGCAAGACGGGACTCGTGGACGTAACTTTCAACAAGACGCTCGGCTTAACCAGCCACGTGCAGTGGGATGGTAACGCCTTCGCGCTTCAATCGTTCAAAGTTTTGGGACACGAGCGGGAACGGCTCCTCGAGCAGGTCTTCCGTCTTCAGATTTCGGGCTCGAGCGGTAAGATTGTCGGCAGCAGCACCTTCGCTGATTGGAACGTGAAAGAAGCTGGACAATCGTGGATCCAGGATGGCACGGTGGTCGCAACGCCACTGAGCGAGATCGCCTTTTGGAAGTATCCCGCGGGCGGGAAAGCCTTCAAAATCATTCATCCGTCCGATCCTGCCAAGGCGGTTACTATCAGCGTCGCTCGGTAATGCCTCGTTATTGGCTCTTAAAAACCGAACCGAGCGGCTACTCATTTGAGCGGCTCCATCAAGACGGTACGACTCCTTGGACCGGAGTCCGCAACTTCCAGGCGCGTAATAACATGATGGAGATGCGCCTCGACGATCTCGCGCTCTTCTACCATTCCAGCGTCGCGCAGCCGGCGGCAGTCGGCATCTGCAAGGTCGTAAGAACGGCTTATCCTGACTTCACCCAGTTCGATCGTGCCGGCGAATATTTCGACGGGCGAGCCAAGCAAGATAAGCCGATCTGGTTCATGGTCGACGTTGCCTACGTCGATGCGCTGGCACAGCCGGTGACGCTTGCGCAAATGCGAGCCGAGCCGCGCCTGGTGGCGATGGCGTTGCTGCGGCGAGGCCAGCGCCTATCGGTCCAGCCCGTTATGCCGCACGAATGGAAGATCGTGCTCGAACTGTCGAAACGGGCCGAGCCGTAACGCGTTACGTGCGCTCTATCCCAGTGCCTGGGCTTCGGTGAGAAAGACGCGCTGCGCGTCGACCGGCATTGCGCCGGGAGCCGGGGAGAGCCGCCGGTAGCTCCCGTCCTTCTGCAACTCGCGGCTCTTGACATTATCGGCGAAGAGCACCGCAAGGATGTGGGAACTCAGCGTCTCGATAATCGCGGGATCGAGAACCGGAACCGCGAGCTCGACGCGCCGATCGAGATTCCGCCCCATCCAGTCGGCACTGGCAATGTGCGTCTCGACCGCTCCATCGTTTTCGAAGACGTAGACGCGCGAGTGCTCGAGGAAGCGTCCCACGATGCTGCGCACGCGAATGTTCTCGCTCACCCCCTCGACGCCGGGGCGCAGGATGCACATCCCACGCACGAGCAGGTCGATTGGTACGCCCGCTTGGGACGCGCGGTAGAGCGCCCGAACGACGTCGGGTTCGGTGATCGCGTTGATTTTGGCGCGGATGCCGGCCGCCCGGCCGGCTCGCGCATGCTCCGTTTCCCGGTCGATCCGGGCGATAAGCTCCTGATGCAGGGTCACCGGAGCGACCCAGAGATCCTCGTAATCGGTTACCTTCGAGAACCCGGTGAGCGCGTTGAAGAGCTGCGCGTCGTCGGTCCCGAGCTCGGGACGACAGGTGAAGAGACTCAAATCGGTATAGAGCCGGGCCGTCTTTTCATTGTAGTTGCCGGTGCCAAAATGCATGTAGCGCCGGAGGCCATCCTCGTCTTCGCGGACGACCAGTAAGGTCTTAGCGTGAACCTTTTGATTCGCAAAACCGTAGACGACATGCGCTCCGGCGCGCTCGAGGCGTCGCGCCCATTCGATGTTGTTCTCCTCGTCGAAGCGGGCTTTCAACTCGATAATTACCGCGACTTGCTTCTCGTTTTCGGCCGCGGTCAGCAGCGCGCGGACGATCGGGGAGTTTTTGCCCGACGTCCGGTAGAGCGTCGCTTTGATCGCGAGCACCTTCTCGTCCTCGGCTGCCTGCCGTAAAAACTGGACGACTGGGTCGAAGGATTCGTATGGATGGTGCAGCAGGATGTCGCCTTCGCGAATTTGCGCGAAGATATCGGTGGCACCGATCAGCCGTTTTGGAATCGCGGGCATAAACGGTTTGTCGCGCAACTCCTCGTACCCCGGCAAATTGACGATCTGCCAAAGGTCGCTCAGCGCCATCAAGCCTTCGATCTCGTAGCAATCGACCGGTGCCAGCTCCAACGACGTGCAGAGGAAGTCACGCATGTACTCGGGCATCCCGCGCTCGACCTCGAGGCGCACCGGCTCGCCGAAACGCCGCCGTCGCAGCTCCGATTCAATCGCGCGCAAGAGATCGTCAGCTTCATCTTCTTGCAAGTCGAGATCGGCGTCCCGCGTCACCCGGAAGAGATACGAATCGCGCACGTGCATGCCCGGGAAGAGCCCGTCGAGGTGATGCGCGATCAAGTCCTCCAGCAACACGAAGCGCCGCTCGTCCGTCGCTCCCTCGTCGATTGGAACAAAACGCGGCAGCGTCGGCGGGATCTTCACGCGTGCAAAGTGGAGCTCGATGCCGTCGCGGGTTGCCTCCTCGAGCTCGACTGCCAGCGACAGCGAGAGGTTGGAAATGTACGGAAACGGATGGCCGCTGTCCACCGCCAAGGGGGTAAGTACCGGGAAGACGTTGTCGTCAAAGGTTCGCTCGAGCGCGCTCTGCGTCGCCTCGTCGAGTTCGGCGACGCGAAGCAAGCGGATCCCTTCGCGTTCCAGCGCCGGCAAGAGCTCGTCGTTCAGTAGATGCATCTGCAACGGGAGCGACGCGCGCAGCCGCTCTGAAATCGCCGCCAGATGCTCGGTAGGGGTCCGCCCGTCCTCTGAACGGCGCATGACTTGGGCCTCGATCTGCTGTTTGATCGCAGCCACCCGGATCATGAAAAACTCATCCAGATTCGTGCCGTAAATTGCGATGAACTTCAGCCGCTCGAGCAGCGGGTTACGGGCGTCGAGACCCTCTTCGAGGACCCGCTCGTTGAACTCAAGCCACGACAACTCGCGGCTGATATAAAGCGACGGATCGTCGAGCGCGGTCACCAGGATCGTTGCTTCCGCCGGTTGCGGCTGGGTAATCATCGAGTTCCTGTGCTTAGCGGTCCGGACCGGGTTTCGCCTCCCGCGCGGCTAAAAATGCTCGATGCCCGATCTGCTCGCGCACGTGGCTCAGCACCTCGCCCTGGCCTTTTCGGGCGTTTCGCTCGCGCTGCTGGCCGGCTTGCCGCTAGGCATCCTGGCCGCCGAGTCGGCGCGGCTGAGAGGCTTCGTCCTTGCGGCGGCCAGCATCGGACGAACGCTGCCGAGCCTGGCGGTCTTAATGCTGCTGCTGCCTTGGCTTGGTGTCGGAGCTGCCCCGGCGGTCGTCGCGCTTGCATTGCTGGCGATCCCTCCGATCGTCATAAGCGTCGATCTGGGCATTCGCGGCGTCCCAGCCGATGTGCTCGACGCGGCGGCCGGTATGGGCATGACGCCGGTGCAACGCTTCGCCCGCGTGGTCGTGCCTCTGGCGTTGCCGGTTTCCTTTGTGGGTTTGCGCACGGCGACGACCGAGACGATTGCCAGCGCGACGCTCGCAACCTTCATCGGCGCCGGCGGCCTTGGCGATGAGATCGTGCGAGGCTTGCAGACCGACGATACCGCGCTGCTCCTAACGGGGGCCGCGGCCGTCGCCGTGTTGGCTTTAGGTGCCGACCTGGTTCTGGGCGCCACCGGCCGCCGGATTGCCGCACGCGCGTGACCCTTTCTCGTCGACGAGCTTTGGGCTTGCTTGCCGCATCGCCGTGGTTTGCGGGCTGCGCTTTGGACGGCCGGCAAGTTCGGGTCGGCTCAAAGAACTTCACCGAATCGTTCGTCATCGCCGAAATTTACGCGCAGGCCCTCGAAAGCGCGGGGCTGCGCGTCGAACGTCTCTTCAACTTGGGTTCCACCCAAATCGCCATCGCCGCAATGCAGCGCGGCAACATCGATCTCTACCCCGAATACACCGGCACCGCGCTAATCGACGTGATGCATTTCGCGCCGATTGCCGATCCCCAGGCAGCCTACGCCGCCGTATCGCGCTTTTTTCGAGAACGCTATGCGATCGTCTGGCTCGAACCCTCACCGATGAACGATTCGCAGGCGCTGGCGACCACCCGAGCGATCGCGCTGAGCAAGCATCTCACGACGCTATCGGATGTTTCGCGCGCGGCACCGCAGCTGCGTCTGGCGACGATTCAGGAGTTTCTCGCCCGGCCCGATGGTCTACCCGGCTTGCAGCGCTTCTATGGCGGATTCCAATTCCGGGAGGTGCGCACCTACGACATCGCGCTGAAGTATCGGGCGCTGCTCACCGGCAAGGCCGAGGTGGCCAGCGCTTTCACGACCGACGGTGCGATGGCCAGCGATGCGCTCGTGCTGCTGCGTGACGATCGTCATTTCTGGTCGGCATACAATGTCGCGCCGGTCGTTCGCAAGGCGGCACTCGTGGCGCAGCCCCGAATTGCCCAAGTACTCAACTCGGTGTCGCCGCGGATCACCAATGGCGCGGTCCGGGCGATGAACGATGCGGTCGAAAATGCGCAGCGGGATCCGGCCGACGTGGCCGGAGCGTTCCTTTCGTCGTTCGAGAACTCGAAAGCGCGCTCGCTTTGAACGCCGCACCAATTCGATTCGAGCACGCCACGGTCCGGTATGCTGGGGCCGATCGCGATGCCATCGAGGACATCTCCTTCGAGTTACGCGGCGGCGAACTGGTCGTGCTCCTCGGGCCCTCGGGATGCGGCAAGTCGACCCTTTTGCGCACGGTCAACCGGTTGGTAACGCTGGATGCCGGGCACGTCTTTGTCGACGGCGACGACGTGACCGCAGTTGACACGGTCACCTTGCGCCGGAGCATCGGTTACGTCATTCAAGCGGTGGGCCTCTTCTCGAACATGACCGTCGCACAGAACATCGCGGTGGTTCTCACGCTGCTCGGATGGAACCGTAACGACATCGCGCGGCGCGTGGACGAGTTGCTGGGGCTGATCGGTCTCGATCCGGCAACCTACCGAGGACGACATCCGGGCGAACTTTCGGGCGGAGAAGCGCAGCGCGTTGGGGTCGCGCGCGCGATCGCCGCGCGGCCGCGTGCATTGCTGATGGACGAGCCCTTCGGCGCCGTGGACGTGGTAGTCCGCACCGCGCTGCAACGAGAGCTGATTCGGATCGTGCAGGAGCTGCGCACGACCACGCTCTTCGTCACCCACGACGTTGATGAAGCCTTCCGCCTAGCCGATCGGATTGTCGTGATGCGCGGCGGCAACATCGAACAGATCGCCGCCCCTCAAGAACTCTTCGAGCGACCGGCGACGGCGTACGTGCGCGAGCTCGTGCATGCCGGCGACGATATCTATCGCCGTTATCTCCTGCATACTCGCGACCTGCTGCGTGCTCCCCGCGAATGAGTTACCTCGCTACGCATCCGCTGCGCGTCGCAGCGCTGGCGCTCGGTCACCTCGAACTCGTCGCCGTTGCGCTCGCCGCCGCCCTGATCGTCGCGTTGCCGCTCGGCCTTTTCGCCGCGCGCCATCCGCGCATCGCGCCCTGGCTGTTGGGCACGCTGGGCGCGATCTACACGATCCCCAGCCTGGCTTTGCTCGCAGTGCTGGTGCAGGGTTTCGGCCTCGGTTTTACCCCGATCTTCATCGCACTGGTTGTGTACGCACAGTTCATGCTTACGCGCAATGTCGTGGCCGGCATCAACGGCGTCGATAGCGCTCAAGTGGACGCCGCCCGCGGCTTAGGGATGTCTGCGCGGCAAGTACTGCTGCGCGTCGAGTTCCCGCAAGCGTTGCCGGTACTCATCGGCGGCGTACGCATCGCCACGATCGCGATGATCGCGATCGCGACCCTAGGGGGCTACGTCGGCGGCGTGGGTTTGGGCGTCCTAATCTTCAACGGGCTGACGCTTCACCAGCCGCAGATGATCGTGGCCGGAAGCATTGCCGTCTCCGGGCTGGCGATTTGCGCCGATGGCCTGCTGCGCCTCGCGGAAGGTCAAGCTAGAAGAGCCTAAGCGTAAGGCCCCCGCCAATCACTGCCTCCCGATCGAAGGCGGCGACTATTGTGTCATCCTTCGACTCCGCTCAGGATGACAATGATTCGGGGCGTTGGCGCCGGTGTTTATAACAGTTGCTAAATAGCTTGGATTTTCGCCATCATGCCCTGATCCTCGTGATCGAGAATATGGCAGTGGAAGACGAACGTGCCGCGGATGATCGGATCGCGAAAATCCATCAGGAGCACGATCGAACCCGGAACGCCTTTCTTCCCTTCCGCCGAACGGTGCGGCACGATGGCGGTATCGGCCCAATGTGGGTGCTCGACTTTGACGCCGTTGATACTTTCAACCAAGAAGTGGATCTGATGGATGTGAAAGTCGTGAATCTCCTGGGTCACGTTGACGACGCGCCACTCCTCGACGGTGCCGGAATGGACGACGAACATCGGTGGAGCTTTTATTGAAAATGACTTACCGTTGATGAAAAAATGCGGCTGATTGTCTTCGCTGAACACGACGAGACGCTTAGCGGCAGGCGCTGGGAGCGCCATCGTGTAGGCGTTGCGCGGCAGCGGTGCACCGACGGTAAGCGGGCGAGTCGAGAAGTCTCCACCGTGGTGCTTACCGCCGGGTTGGACCAGACTTCCGAGCCAAAGGTACGGATCCGGATCGCCGTTCGGTCCCGAATCGTAGCAGAGTGTTCGCAACTTAGCGCGGCCGGTTTTCGGCCCGGTGGCCACAAACTCGGCGCGCCCGGCCGGCGGAATGATAACCGACGATTCTGTAAGCGTAGGCGGCGTGCCGGGATTGGTATCGAGCGCGAAGCCGTCGATTGCGACGACCTCGAGCTTTTCGCCCTGAATATTGAGCCGCAGCGTCTTGTGGCCCGACGCGTTGACCACTCGGAAGAATTGCCTCTCGCCGGGCGCGATCGTAATGACCGGCCGATACGCACCGTTGAGCGATGGGATCAAGCCGTCTTTCGTGGTACACGGAGCCGTGTTGCTATTGAGCGCATGCATTTTCTGCATCCCACCCATTGTGCTTCCCATCGGCGCGGATTCGTCCACATCCGCGTCGTCGGCCGGCGCATTCACACCAATGCCGGTTGCGCGAAAAATGATCAGACGATGGCGCATCTTAGCGAGCTCGGGAATATGCTGCTCCAGCCCTTGCACGATAAGCGCGCCGGACATTCCGCCTTCTCCAACTTGATAGCTCGTCTCACCGTGTATGTGGGCGTGGTACCAGTAAAGACCCGGCTCTTGATTGCGCGGAATATGGACGACATAGTGCAGCGTTTGGCCGGGCTTGGCAACCATTCCAAGAACGTCGTCACCCGGCTTCATCGGCGAAACGCCCAAACCGTGAAAATGCAGATTCACCTCGGCCGCCATTCCCGCGCTCGGCATGAGATCGTCGGTCACATCGACCTCGAACGACTCGCCGGGGTTGATGCTGATCGTGGGAATGACCGCCTGACTGTTCTCGTAGTCAAAGGTGGGAAGCCCCGTCGCCGGATCGATAACCGCGGTGAGTGCGAGCTTCGCGACCCCGTGGACCGCGCGGACCACGGGCGGTTCAGGCAGCTCGTTTACGTTGCTATCGCCCTCAACCGACGGCACTGCCGCCGCGGGAGGGATCGGATTCACCGGACCGCTGGCACGGCCTCCGCATCCGGCAAGCCATGCGCATGCGATACCAAAGGCGATGAGGCGTCGTATCATGGGGCGTTCCTCGTAAAATGGATTGATCGAACGCGACGGATCGCATTCGGCGCCCTTACTTACGGGATGACCCCTTGGTTCCTTCTAAGTTCGAACCAAAAGGTGAACGCTAAAGCGTTTGGCGCGATCGTGCCAAACCGCCTCGGCCCGAAATCCGGCGGCTTGCCCGAGCCTCGCGATCTCCTCGTCGGTGAACTTGTACGAAGATTCGGTATGAATCCGTTCGCCGGCCTGACACGTCACTCGCATCCCAACCGCTCGCACTCGAGCCGTGACACGTTCGCGTGCCTCCAAAAACGAGTCGACCGATCCGCGAACCTCGTCGTAGTGGACTACATGCTCGAACTTACGCAGGTCGAAATCCGCATCCAGCTCGTGATTGATGCGGCCAAGCATGTTGCGGTCGAAGGCAGCCGTAACGCCGATGGGATCGTCGTAAGCCAGCTCAAGCGTCGCGCGGTCTTTCTTGAGATCGGCGCCCAATAAGAGCCCATCACCAGGACGCAACGCAGCACCCAGCAGCGCGAGCAGAAGATTGGCTTCATCAGGCTCGTAATTGCCGATATTCGATCCCATCAGCATCGCGAGCATTTTTCGCTCGGAGCGAACCGTATGGGATTCGAGAACGTCGAAATAGTCGCCGGCGTAGGCGCGCACCGAAAGGGTAGGATAGGTCTCAACGAGCGCCAGCGAGGATGCGCGCACGGCTTCGGTCGAGATATCGATTGGGCAGTAACGGAGCGCCGTCTGAACCCGGAGCGCTTCGCTGATTAGGAGGCGCGTTTTAACCGCGCTGCCGCTGCCGAGCTCGAGAAAATCCAAGGGTGCGTCGAGCACGCGGACGATTTGCCATCCCCATTCGGAGAGAATCTCGGTTTCCGCGCGGGTGAGATAGTATTGAGGTAGACGAGTTATCGCATCGAACAGCGCGGAGCCGACCTCGTCGTAAAAATACTTCGAAGGCAAGCGCTTCGGCTTCGAACGAAGCCCGCGAGCGACGTCCTGCGCGAAGGAGGGTACGCCCCGGGAACGGGGGACTTCGATGAGTTCGAAGCGGTCGGAAATCGCGGTTTTGATCGTCACTTCTGGCCTCTTATTGCTCTCGGAGCCTATCGTGGGCTCCTCGTGCCCTAGCAGACCACTTTATAAACCAGGGCAGGACCAAAGGTTGCACCTCACCGCTCGGCGGCCTTGGCCTTCAGCCGTGAGTTGCGAAAGCCGTAGAGCGCGTAGACCGCGATGCCGACGACAAACCAAACCGCGTAACGAATCCAGGTCGAGACCTGCAGCCCCGTGACGAGGTAGAGGCATGCCGCCGCTCCGGCCACCGCAAAGAGCGGCAGCAGTGGGGCCCGGAAGGGACGCTCAGCCGTCGGATTGATGATGCGCAGAACGAGCACGCCGGCGCAGACGATCGCAAAGGCAGCCAGCGTGCCGATATTCACCAATGTAAGCAGTTCGGTCAAGGGTAAGACCGCCGCGAAAACGGCGACGATGAGGCCGGTAATCATCGTCGTGCGCGCCGGCGTACGAAAGAGCTGATGGATGCGCGCGACGCCCGGGGGCAACATGCGATCGCGCGCCATCACGTAAAATATCCGCACCTGGCCGAGCAGCGACGTCAGCATCACGGTGGCATTTCCGGCCAGGCCCCCGATTGCGACCATCCAGTAGAGCGTGTGGCTCTTGCTGACCGATCCGAGTGCGTCGAGCATCGCCGCCCCCTCGGAAAGCCGAGTGAAGGGCGCGACGCCTACCGTGCAGAGCGTCAATCCTACGTAGAGAATTCCGCCTATCACCAGGGCGAGGATAATGCCGATCGGCACGTCGCGCTCTGGCCGCTTTGCCTCCTCCGATGCAACGGTGACGGTATCGAATCCGATGTACGCAAAGAATACCAACGCTGTACTCGCAAGTACGCCGTGGTAGCCGAAGGGTGCGAACGGGTGCAAATTCGCGGGTTTTACCGCGTGTGCCACGGCGCCGATAAAGATCACCATCGAAACGATCTGTACGACCACGAGCGCGCCGTTGACCCCGGCCGATTCCCGAATGCCGCCCGCGACGAGCAAGGTAATCGCGACGGTTACGATGCAGGCGAAGAGATCGATCTGGGGATGCGGCCCAGAAAGATTCGCGGTCTGCGCCCAGCTTGGAAAAACGAAGCCGACATTGGCAAGCATATGCTGAAAATAGTCGGAGAGCGACGACGCTGTCGGCGCGAGCGAAAGCCCATATTCGAGAATTAGGTCCCAACCGATGATCCAAGCGACGAGTTCACCTAGGGTCGCATAGGCGTACGTGTAGGCGCTGCCGGCGACCGGCACCATCGCCGCGAATTCCGCGTAGCATAACGCAACGCATAGGCTGACGAGCCCCGAAAGTACGTATGCGAGAATGACCGCCGGTCCGGCCGCGTGCGCGCCGGCACCAATCGTAGGAAAGATGCCGCCGAGCATCGTCCCCAATCCAATAGCCGTCAGTGCCGGCCAGCCCAAAACGCGCCGCAGCTTCGGCCCCGACGTGGCCGGGGCCGTCCACCCAAGCGGCTGACGCGCGAAGAGCTGCTTTAACGCATCGCGGTGCAAACGATTACGGTTTCGCGCAAAGTTCGCGGATGGCGGCACTCGCGGCGGGATTAGCGGGGGCTCCCAGCGGGCGCACGTAAAGTGCCACGTAGGCCTTGCCGCCAAGGTTTGTGAGAACCACTTCGGCATCGTCCTGAGCGCCGCGCGAGGAAGTACCACGTGCCGCGAGATACGTCGCCGGCTGGTTCCGGCAAATCTGAATGGCGCGCAGCTCGCTGACCTTCACGTTCTTGAGCGTGCCCGCCATCCCGTTGCTCGAAAAGACGTCTTTAGGCTGCAATGGCCTGGGCGAGCGGAGAAGCATCAACACTTCTTCGTCGTTGGTCGGCAACTGCCAAAATTGCATCAAGCCCATGATTCCGGGCGACGATTTCCAGCCGGAGGGCGCTTGGAATTGCAAGCCCTCCGCCGGGCTACTCGAAAGTCCGCACCCGCTCAAGGCGAGCGTCACGATCGCCGCGAACGCGGCGCGCCTGGCCGTAACTCCCATGCCGGTCCTCCTCGAGGGAACTAACGGCGGGTACGCTTCCACGCCTCGCGCGAAACTCCGCCGACAGGCTCGTAGGAGATGATTCGAGCCCACCGGTCGTAAATGAGTGCGATGTATTGGCGCGTTTCTTCGTAAGGCGGCACGCCGCGATAGCGCGCCACCGCGAGCGGACCCGCATTATACGCGGCCAAAGCGGTTGCGTAACGATCGGCGTAGCGATCGCGATATGCAGCTACGTAACCGCCGAGCAGTGCCGCCGCACCCTCGATCGCGTCGAACGGATCGTACGGATTTATACCGGCATCGGTAGCGGTTTCGGGCATGAACTGTGCGATCCCGATCGCGCCGGCCGCCGAAAACGCATTGACGTCGTAGGCCGACTCTTGCAAGAGCGTTGCTCCGAGAAACTCGGGTGGAATAGACTGATTCCGCGCCGCGCGGGTGGTCGCATCGGCGAAGAGCAAGGCGTCGGCCTGAACGATGCGCGGATTTGTTCGCAGTATCGCTCGTACAATCGCTAACTCTGGTTGGCTCACCGGAGCGCCGTCGCGAAGGAGTACCGCACCTTTGAGCGCGTCGACATCGGCGGGCGAGGGCCAGCTTAACGCGATGTTAAGGGTGCGATCGAGTTGGACCGGTGCAGTCAGATGCCGATTTGTGTGGTATATGATAGGAGAAGCGCAGCTGCATAACGTTATGGCGGCCATCGCGAACGAGATCCTTGATACTGTAACCCGCTGCAGAGGGGAAGGACTTGCATGCTCTTCATCACGGCTCTCATCGTCACGCTCGTGGTAGGCGACTTCGCGTCGACGTTTTTCTATCACGTTCCACAGCATCTCTGGTTCACGCTCCACCTGCGCACCCATCACGACCGCCGTCGCTCGTACTTCGACCACGCCGTGCTTTCGACCAATCCCGCCGTTCTGCTTGACGGCTTTCTCGGGGCGGTACCATACCTTCTCGTAGCCTTTCTCCTCTCGCGCCTTTCCTGGCCCGGCGCCCTGGCGGGGCTGGCTCTAGGGCAGCTGCACGTCTGGTGGCGCCATACCGCGCAGCTCGGATGGAAGACGCCGGGGCGGATCCGCAGCCTCATTCAGCCCCTCGGAATCGTCTTGCCCGAGGACCACGACCTCCATCACCGAAATCCCGACATCGAGTTCGGCGACATCTTCCGCTTCTACGATGCGCCGGCTCGGGCGCTTTTGGCCATGCTCGCTCCGACGAGCCGGCGAGCGCGAAATGCCGGCCGGCGTGGCACCAGGAGGGTACCGGCCAGAGCTTAATCGGGAGAGCGAATGACCAAACGGGCGCTTCTGTTGATCTCAGACACGGGGGGCGGCCATCGAAGTGCCGCCAATGCGATCGCTGCAGCGCTCCAAGAGATGTCGTCGCCGAACACGTTTGAGCCGCGCATCGAAGACGTCGCCGCCCACTGCGCCTTCCCCCTAACCCAACTGGGCCTCGGATACAGCATGGCGCTGCGTTATGCTCCCCCGGTCTACGGCGCGCTTTACTATGCCACCAACGGGCGGCGCCGCTATCGGGCGCTGGTGCGGTTCTGCGAACCGCTCTATCGCGAACGCTTGCGGGACCTCTTTCTCAGCTACCGCCCCGACGTGATCGTTTCGGTGCATCCTCTGCTCAATCACGCCGCGTTGCGAGCGAGAGACGATGCGCGGATGCAACACGTTCCGGTCGTCACGGTCATTACCGACCTCGGCAAAGTTCACGAATCGTGGCTGGTTCCGGATGCCGATGCGGTTGTCGTGCCGGCTCGGGAAGTGTACCAACGCGCACTTTCACGCGGCGTTCCGCCGGCGCGCCTACACCTGCTCGGGCACCCAATTCATCCGAAATTCGACGACGTCACCGGAAGCAAGGCCGAACTTCGCGCACAGCTCAAGCTCCGGGCCGATGCATCGATCGTTATGCTGATGGCGGGCGGCGAAGGCGGCGGAAAACTGCTCTCCACGACCCTGGCGCTGGCGCGCGCGCGCATGCCCATCGAACTGGTGGTGGTTTGCGGGCGCAACGAACATCTCGAACAGAAACTCAGCGAACTCGCGGCGTCGCTCCCGACCCCCTTGCACGTTCTTGGCTTCACCAACAAGATTCCGGAGTATTTTCGCGCCGTCGATCTCTTGGTTACCAAAGCCGGCCCGGGGACGCTGGCCGAAGCGAATGCCGCGCAGCTCCCGGTCGTGGTTTACGACTACGTTCCGGGACAAGAGCGGGGCAATGTCGATTTCGTACGTCACAACGACCTCGGCGTCATCGCGCTAAAGAGCGCTGCCGGAGTCGTCTCGGCGGTGCGCACGCTGATTCGCGCGCCGGATCGCTTGGCGACCATTCGCCACAATCAGGAAATCGTCGCGCCACGCCACAGCTCGCGCCGTATCGCAGCGCTCATCGCCGAGATGACCGCCGCCGGCGCAGTTCAAACTGCCGCTGCCGTATAGTAAGCCCTAAGCGAGAGCCAAGGGCCTTGCAGCGAGGCGTGCGACTTTTCCGCAAAAGACAGGATGTCGTATTCCGTTGGGG
>JBAVTZ010000089.1:0-6752 GCA_049696515.1 Candidatus Cybelea sp.
GGCGACACCTGCGCCATCGACGCCTCCCACCGCCCACGCCGCCGGCACGCCGACCCCGCTGGTGCTCGAGGTGACGGGTCACGGCACGGGGACGCGGCCGGTCCACGTCTTTCAGCAAGTACACAACCGAATCTTATACGATCTGCTGGCTAGCTCGTTCGAAAGCAAAGGCCCGGAGAGCAGCATGCGCTCAGTCTTCCAAGATGCGCGGGTGACCTTCCGCGATCGGAACGGGTCGACCATAGCGGCGCGCGCACCGCAAGCCGTCGTCGATCAGACGACGAACACGGTAACCTTGATGAATGGGGTGCATGCGCGCACATCATCGGGCATGACGCTGCAGAGCGATCAGCTCGTTTATCGGCGAGACAGTGGAACGCTGCACGGAAGCGGCCACGTCGTCATCATCGACCCAAAGGGGTTTCGAGCCACGGGTTCGAGCTTCGACTCCGATATCTCCCTCACTCACATGCGGATGCAATGAGCCAAACACCAGCGATTAAACTACGAGGTCTCGTCAAACGCTACGGAGAGCGAACCGTCGTCAACGGCGTCACCGCCGAGGTGGAGACCGGCGAGATCGTCGGCCTGCTCGGACCTAACGGCGCGGGCAAGACGACGACTTTCTACATGGTGGTCGGTTTGGTCAAGCCGGATGGCGGTACCGTACTGCTCACCAACGGGGAGCGCGAGATCGATCTGACGAGCGCGCCGATGTATGCGCGTGCTCGCAACGGCATCGGTTATCTCGCGCAAGAAAACTCGATTTTCCGCAAACTCTCGGTGGGCGACAACATTCGGCTCATTTGGGAACAGAATGGCGTCCCACACGACGAGCGGGAGCGTCGCTTGCCGGCCCTGCTCGAGGAGTTCGGTCTCCGCGCGTTTGTCGATGCCCGGGGAGACAGCCTGTCGGGCGGCGAGCGCCGTCGCGTCGAGATCGCGCGCGCCCTAGCAATTCGCCCGGGCTTTCTATTGCTCGACGAACCCTTCACCGGCATCGATCCGATCGCGGTCGCCGACATTCAGGCGATGATACGCCAGCTGCGCGATCGCGGCCTCGGCATCCTCATCACCGACCACCAGGTTCGGGAGACGCTCGCCATCGTGGATCGAGCCTACATCTTGAACAACGGCCGCATCGAAGTCTCGGGCAACGCCCAAGAGGTGCTCGACTCACCGATCGCCCGCCAATTCTACCTCGGCGAAGGATTTCGGTTATAGAGCCGCGTGATCCGCGCTCGCGTCGCAGCGCTTCGCGCGAGTCCCGGACTCTCGGAGTGTGATGCGGTTTACGATCCTCGATCGTTACATGTTGACGGAGCTCGCGGGTCCGTTCGGCTTTGGCCTTTCGGCGTTTACGCTGATCTTTGCGGCCACCGAGATTCTGAACATCGGCAAGCTCGTCAGCAACGAACATGCGCCGATCTGGGCGGCGTTGCTGATCTTTGCGTGGTCGTTGCCCGCCAACATCGTGCTGGTCATTCCGATGGCGCTGCTGCTGGGCACGCTGCTTGCGGTCCAGCGCCTCTCGGGCGAGAGCGAGTTTACTGCGATGAAGGCTGCCGGGATCACGTTTGCGCGCATCGTCACTCCCTTGTTGGCGGTCGGCCTGGTGATGTCGTTCGTCACGTTTTACCTCCAAGAGCGCGTCGTACCCTACGCCAACGATCAGCTTACGGAAATCGAGAACACCGTAATCAATCACGTCAGCGCGTTCAGCCGCGACTTGACGGTTTCGGCGAAGCTCCCCAGCGGGGGGCGCCAGGTAACGATAGCAACGGCCTACGAGCCGAACTCTCGCGCTCTGCTGCACGTGACACTCATTCAGTACGACAACCACAATCAGCCGCGCCAGGTCGTCTTTGCGGATCGGGCCGAGTTCACGGCGGATAAGTGGACCCTGCAAAACTCGAGCGTGTATCGCTTTAATCCCGACGGCTCGACGCTCGCCGAACCGCGTATCCCGCAACAGCAGGTCCAAATCGGCGAGAATCCAACCGACCTGGTGAAGCGCATGAGCAACGACGATCCCGAGAACATGAGCCGGTCCCAAATCGCCGACGTCGTGCGTTCCGGGCAGCTTACCCAAACCGAGCTGCGCAAATACGTGACCACCTATCAGGAGAAACTGGCGCGGCCCTTTGCCTGTTTCGTATTTATCCTGATCGCCATTCCTTTCGGACTGCGCTCGATTCGGACGAGCGGGAGCACGGGCCTGGGATTTGGTTTGTCGCTCGTGATCGTCTTCGTCTACTACGTTGCGATGACGATCTGCGCGTTTGCCGGCGAGGCGTTCCTCACGTTCGCGCCGCTCTGGGCTTGGATGCCGAACATCATCTTTACCGCTATCGGCCTCGTTCGATTGCGACGCGCGGCGCTCGTATGAACGTCGTCGAGATCGTACGGGGGATCGGGAACGTAGCCTTCGTCATGGCCCTGGCCGGGGTGGTAGCGTACGTCGGCGACCGGGTCGGCCATCAAGTTGGGCGCAAGCGCCTCAGCCTCTTCAATATACGTCCGCGTTATACGTCCACGATCATCGCAATTGCGACCGGGATGATCATCGCTCTGGTCGTAACGCTGGGCGCAATTTTCGCCTCCGAACAGGTTAAAACGGCCTTTTTCAAGCTCGCCTCAATCAACCAGCAAATCACCGAATTGCAATCGCGTCAGCGAGATCTCGAGACCAAGGTCAATACGGGGCGGCTGGTCTTACCCGTGGATACGTTGATGGTGCCCTTCTATCGCATCATCGATCAATCCGCGAGGCCGGCACAGCAGCTCGCGACGATTCAAGACTACTACTTCTTCGCCGTGAAATACGTTAACGCAACCTATCCGCGGCTAGGTCTAAAACCCTACGTGAAACCGCCCGATGCCGACAAGCGGCTGCGAGGCTTGGCCAACGATCTGACGACGGCAGCTAAGCTTTCACAAGCCAACGTGATGCTAACGGTCACCTCGGATCAGAATCTCTTCGAGAACGACCAGATCCAATTTGCGATCAACGTCACGGCAGACATTCGTTACTTCCAAAAAGGCCAAGTGATCGCGCAGCTGGTGATCCCCGGGCACAGCGGCGCGAGCATCAACATCGCACTCATTCAACTGCAGAACTACGTGTCGCTCACGGCACGCCGGCTGCATCTGCCGCTTTTTCTCGCAGCGTTCGTCCAGCCGGTGCAGCTGATCCCCGACGCGCAGCAGATGCAGGAGCGAATCTCGAAACCGGGGACCTTCCTCCTGACGGCGTTCGCGGCCCAGGATTTCTATCCGCATGTCGGCGGCATCCCCATCGTCATCGTGCTGACGCAGCGACCGTGAATATGTCAATGGCCGTTATCGGCGTGGACCCCGGACGCAATAAAGCCGGCTACGCGCTGCTCGAAGCATCCGGGGCGGTCGTAGCGGCCGGCATCGAACCGATCGACCGCTTGCAAGAATGCTTGGGCGACCTTCTGAATCGCCATACGGTGGGCGCGATCGCGTTGGGTCGGGGCACGAACTCGCGCACGGTCAGGGCTGGGCTGGAAGGGCTAGGGCTGCCTATTCACTGGGTAGACGAATACGAAACCACTCGACAGGCCCGCACGCTTTACTTTCAGGAGCATCCGCCGCGAGGGTGGCGGCGTCTGATTCCGGTAGGCCTTCAACACCCCGGGCGCCCGATCGACGATTATGCCGCGATCTTGATCGCCCGGCGCTTTCTTGCAAGGGGAGTGGAGGCTAGACCTCCAAGCTAAGCAACCCCCACGAAGCGTTCTGCGTTCTGATGAATAGTACGATTCGCGGGGGCAACTAAAAATTAAGAGCGGAGGAAACGTGGGCCGGGTCGTCGGCGTCGTAGCAAGTGCAGCGCTAGCGCTGGTCTTTGCTATGTCCACTGCTCAGGCCACCAACCTCCCATTCGGGGTTCAACCCGATCTTGGCTCGCAGCTGATGCTGAAACTTTTCGGTGAAACGTCGGATGCTAACGCTTCTTTTGCTGCGGCTCACGGCGATCGCACAAGCGAGTCGCCACTGCGCGACTTAGCCCTGCAGATGCACCCGGCAGGTGGTGCGCCGACGGCGGCCTTCGTGATCGGATCCGTTTCGGCGTACGACGAAGCGCGCGCGGTGCGCAATCTCTCCGCCGGCGTTACGGACCTCTCCCAAGCGGTTACGGCTGGACTAATGCATAACGACGTCCGGTTCGCGCCGCCTTCGAGCGGGGGCGACGACTCGCCGGTGGCACTCGTTCCTTCGAGCACCCTTTTGCGGGCCACGTATCAGCCGGTAGCGCCGGCGCCGATCATCTCGCCCGAGCCGGGAACTCTGGCGTTTGCTCCCCCAGCGAAAGGCTCGGTGGGATTGGCCGACAACTTACCGTCCGCGACACACTCGAGCGTTCTCAATCCGGGAACGCTGCAGCTCGGCGGAGTTCAGTTCAAAGGGCAGGTCGCCGGCGATTCGACCCAAACGCCCCAACTTTCGCTACGCGATAACTCTTACAATGCGGGCGCAAACTTTAACGTACGCGCCGGCAAGCGCAACCTCGACGTCACGTTATCCAGCGGATACGAGCAGGTCGCGCGCAACGATAGCAA
This sequence comes from Candidatus Cybelea sp., assembly GCA_049696515.1. Taxonomy (GTDB): domain Bacteria; phylum Vulcanimicrobiota; class Vulcanimicrobiia; order Vulcanimicrobiales; family Vulcanimicrobiaceae; genus Cybelea. The sequence goes on from JBAVTZ010000089.1 coordinate 4,590, forward strand.
CAGCTTTTCATCTTCGACGCTCGATTCGGCGTCGTCGTGGCAACTGCCGGGCGCCAACGCGCCTTTGGTCGTTCCGAACTACGCCAACCTGAACCGGCTTTCAGTCGGTGCCGGCGTCGCGGTTCCGGTGTTGCACGGGTTGACCTTGAATCTGAACTATGGCGCGCAACACTTCTATGGCGGTTACGGTCTGCCGGGTCTAGTAAACCTGGATACGGTCGACAGCACTTACGGCGGAAGACTGACGTTCCAGCTTCCGGATAGATCGAGCACGGTCTCGATCTCAGCGTATCAGGACCGTTTCTTGGATGGCGCCATCCCGGTCACCGGATCCACGCAGACGCGCGAGGACCTAAACTTTACCGTCAAGTTCTGAGAACTCTGGATTCCAACCGGTGCGCGTGCGGCGTTACGCGTCTTTCCGATTGGCCGTGGTGGCGGTAATCGGTGCGCTTCTTATCCTGTTTGCCTTTGTCCAGTTCGCTTCGGACGCACTCGACGTAAAGGCCGCGGCAGCGGGAACCTTCCCGCGGCACATCCCAGCTCAATTTGGCTTAAGCGTCTATCGCCTACTCGATCGCGTCGCGCCGGCCCCCTACGTCGAGACGACGCTGGCCGAGTACGCACTCGGGCAAGGCGATGCCGGCTTGGCCGAGCGTTACGCTTTACGGTTGCCGGGATCGCCGGCTCGCGACGAGCTATTGGCCCGCGTCGCCTTGGCACGCGGCCAAGAAGCGCTTGCACTGGAGTATTTTTTGGCCGCACCCGACGCCGATTCGGTGCAAGCGGCGGCTGAGGCGTTGGCCCCTCACGATCCCGCGTCCAGCTTCGCGCTCGAGCGGCTGCTGGAGGTTCGCTTGACCTTGCTGCGGACGCATCCCGATGCCGTTGCCGAAGCCTATTGGAGGATGGGACGCTTCGCGAACCGGCAGGCTTGGCGGCAAGTTCCCGGTAGCCCCGCTCAGCGGGCGTGGCTGCAGCGCGCCCTCGCCGATTTTGAAGCCGCGGTCCGACTGGCGCCGCTTTCAGAACGATACGTAATCGCAGACGCCAATCAGGCGAATTTACTTGGAAGGCGGGAGCGCGCGGGAGAGCTCTTTCGCCAGGGAGTCGAGATCGATCCGGCGAGCGCGGACTCGATCGCCGGTTTGGGAGTGGTCGCGCTGGAGGAGGGCGATCGCAAAACCGCGATTGCCTACCTGGCGCGCGCGCGCGCACTCGATCCCAACGCCCTGATGGTTCGCGCGTTGGAACGCAGTCTGCGGTGAAGGTTGCGCTCGACGCGCAACTGACCGTCGGCACGGCGACGGGGATCGGCGAATACGTCCGCGGGCTGGCTGGTGCGTTGCGTGGCAGAGGACTCGAGGTCGTCGAGCTGCGCGAGCCGCGGCTCGATCCTTGGCGATTCGATCGTCGCGTCTGGTGGGATCAAGTAATCCTGCCGCGGCAGGCTCGCGCTTCCGGCGCGAATCTGCTGCACTGTGCCGCCGGAACGATGCCGTGGATGCTCCGATTGCCCACCGTGGTTACGGTCCACGACGTTGCTTGGCTCGAAGCGCAGGCGCACGTCCGCGCCTACGCACGCTACTACTTCGGGCGGTTTTCGTTGGAGCGATACCGTCGGGCGGCGCAGATAGTCGTTGATTCGAGATTCTCGCGCGACGCGCTCTTGCGACTGCTCGATGGTTTCGATTCCCGCCGAGTGGAGGTCGTCTACCCCGGCGTCGCAGCCGATTTTTGCGCTCTCGAACGCTCCGCCGGCGACGGCCGCACGATTTTAACGGTCGGGACCGTGGAGCGGCGAAAGAATCTCGAGGTACTCATTCGCGCGTTGACGCGTTTCGACCGAGCGCGTTTGGTGGCAGTGGGTCCGCACACTTCCTACGCCCGTGAGTGCGCCGCGCTCGCCGAGCGTCTAAAGGTTGCCGATCGGGTGGAACTGCGCGGGTACATCTCGCGTGACGAACTGCTCGCGCTCTATCGGACGTGTGGGGTGGTGGCGGTACCGTCGCATTACGAAGGCTTCGGGTACGCCGCCGCTCAAGCGCTCTGCGCCGGCGTGCCGTGTGTCGTCGCGGATCGCAGCTCGCTTCCCGAGGTCGTGGGCAACGACGCACCGGTCGTCGCGGCCGATGACGCCGACGCGTGGGCTGAGGCATTGGT
>JBAVTZ010000090.1:0-6192 GCA_049696515.1 Candidatus Cybelea sp.
ACCAATGCCGGCACGGCCAAGCGCTTTGCAACGGTCACCGCAACCGACATGCCGCGCGATTTGAACGAACCGGTGGGATTCTGCGCCTCATCCTTGACGTAGACGCCGTCAAGTTCGAGACCCTCCGCTAAGCGTGACAGCGCAATCAACGGCGTGGCGCCTTCGCCGAGTGAAATCGGCTCCTCGCCGTCCGCAATCGGCAGCACCTCGCGGTAGCGCCACATCGTCCACGGACGCGCCGCCGGCGTTTCGCGAGTAAACCGAGGGACGGAATAGCGCACCAGCAGGGGTGCACCATCCTCCGGACAGACACCCGCCAGCCGATCCGCTGAGCTGCGATGGGTTGCGTCGCGCGAGCATTCCAAATATGAGGGTATCATCGTAGACGCTCCCAAATGAAGTAGACCGGGACGGCGCTGAGCAGGATCGCTACGCCGATAAATGCGTCGCGCGGATACGCGATGTAGGTCGCAAGCGCGACGCCCCAGGATGCGAGTAAATAGATAATCGTCGAGAAGGGATGCCAGGGCGCCCGGAAGCGCTCGGGTTGCTCGACGCCCGCCCGCCGATCCTGGGCTCGAATGAGGAAGAGCGCAAGCGCAAGCAGTCCGTTGAAAACGTAGAACGTCGAAACCACGTAGTTGAGAATGTGCTCGTAGCTGGCCGAGAAGACGATGACGGCCGCGAAGATTGCTTGGAGCGCGATCGCTATCACCGGCACGCGCGTCTTCGGATCGATCCAGGCAATGCCGCGAAAGAAGAGACCATCTTGGGCCATTGCCTGATAGAGCCGCGGAACGGTGAGCAGCCGGTTGCTAATGAATCCGAGGGTTGCGATTGCAATCGCGAGCGATGCCAGCCGCGCACCGACTGGACCGACCGCCGCAAATAGTGTGTCGGAGGCCGGAACCGGCGTCGCGGCGAGCGCGTGAACGCCGAGAACGCGAATAAAGACGCCATTCACCAGGAGATAGAGGATCGCAACGCCGGCGATCCCCGCCCAAAGGCCGCGCGGCAGCGTCATTTCCGCCTCCCGCGCTTCGGGCGCCATGAAGTTCGCAACCATCGCGCCATTGTAGGTAAAGAGCACCGGAATCATCGCGATGGCAAGCCCCGCGAGCATCCCGGGCGTGGATTGAGCTAACGGCTCGAAGGGAGCGTGCGCGGCGGGATGCGCCGCCAGCCCCACGACAATTATTCCAAGCAGCGCGGCGATCTTCAGCAACGTCAATCCGTTTTGGACGTTGCTGCCCATGCGAACGCCGAAGCAATTTACGAGCGCGAGCGCGACGAGCGCGAGCGTTGCGAGCAATGCGGGCGCAATTTGAAATCCGGTCAGCGATAGGAAATATCCGGCAAAGAGCACCGCTGCCGCCGCAAGGCCGCCGGTGAACGAAGCGAGCAGTGAAGCCCAACCATACGCAAACGCGACGACAGGATGAAACGCATCGCGCAGATATGCATAGGCACCGCAGCCCTCCGGCCGGCGCGCGCCAAGCTCGCCGAGCACGAAGGATCCGAAGAGCGCGACGATTCCGCCGACCGCCCACACGCCGAGAATTGCTCCGGGTGCGTGGATGCGTTGCGCCACCACCGACGGGGTGCGAAAGATCCCCGAGCCGATGACGCTGCCCATCACGATGAGCAGCACGTCGTAGACGCCGAGACGCCGCGCTAGCCTAGCCAAAGGTGATCTTGACCCGAGTTAGACCGGCCGTTCGCCTAGCACCGTGGCGCGGCGGACGCGGCGACGGTTCGGAAAGTAGTCGGCCAGCGCGCAATGTTGCGTCCAACGGTTGTCCCAAAACGCTAGCGTACCCGGTTGCCAACGCCAACGAACCTGGAACTCGGGCTGGGCCATGTGCTCGAAGAGCAAGCGCAGGAGCGCCTCGCTTTCGCGCGGCGTGACGCCCTCGATGTGCGAGGTAAAGTCTTGGTTGACAAAGAGCGCCTTGCGTCCCGTCGCCGGATTGGTCCGCGCGACTGGGTGCGAGACCGGCGGGTGCTCCGCGTACATCGCGTCGCGCCGATCTTCCATGCCCAGCGCCCGAAAGCGTTCGGGAGTGAAGTTCTTCGCAAACGAGTGGACGGCGCGCAGCGGCGCAACCAGTTCTTTGAGCGGTTCGGAGAGCGTCTCGTAGGCCAGGTACATGTTGGCCCAGAGCGTGTCGCCGCCGAGCTCGGGAATCTCTTCCGCATACAGGATCCCCGCCAGCGGCGGGGTTTGCAGGAAGGTGACGTCGTTGTGCCAGCGGTCGCTGTTGGCACGGTGAGTTTCGTCGTGCGCCAAAATCATGACTTCCGGCGCCTCGACGTGACCGGGATAAAACGGGTGAACGTAGAGCGGCCCGAAGCGAGCGGCGAAGTCGCGCTGCTGCACCGGCGTCAGCGACTGCCCTTCGAAAAACAGTACGAGATTTTCGTCGAGCACGCTGCGAATCTCCGCCAACTCGCGATCGCTCATCGGCGCATCGAGGTGAGCGCCTCGAACGATCGCCCCAATCGCGGGGGTCAGCCGTTCAGTTCTCAAGGTCGTCGTGCCCCGTAGTGCTGAGCAATTGATTCTCGACGGTCTGCAGATCGAGCACCCGCTGGAGTCGTCGTAGGACGGTGTTGTCGATTTTTCCCTCTTGGCGAAGCTCGATGAGTTTTGCTCGTTGCGTATCGAGCAGCGCAGCCTGACTCTCACGGAATTGTGCAGTGAGCCGAGCCGCTTGTTTATCCGTGGCGCTCATATTAAACTCCGCCCACCGCGCCTGCAGCCGCCGGCGATGCAACTCGAGCAGGTCGTGGGGGAAAGTTCCTTGACTTTCGAGCTCGTCGAGCTTTCTGAGCCCGGCGTGCGCGGTCGCCGCTAACGCTAATCGTTCTTCCTTCACCGCCGCGCCGTCGTCCTTGACGTGAAGCCATCGAATGATGTACGGCAGCGTGCCGCCCTGCCCGACCAGCGTCGCCAGCAGCACGACGAACGTCAGATAGATCACCAGATCCCGAAACGGGAAACGCCCGACCGTGGTTACGAGCGGAATCGCAAGCGCCGCCGCCAGCGAAACCCCGCCGCGCATGCCGGTCCATCCCAAGATCGCGACGTGCGACCAATCCGCTTCGCCACCAACGTGCTCCGGCTCGTTAGTGGCGGGAAGCAATCCCTGCGCGAACGTCCAGATCAACCGTACGACGATGCAGGTCGCGGCCACCGCCACTCCCCACCAAATCAACTGCGCCGCGGAGTATTCGTTCAGCCGAGTCAGGATCTGATGAAATCGAATGCCGACCTGGACAAAGATAAATGCATTCAGCAAAAAGACGACCGTCACCCAGAAGCCGGTAAGAAGCTCGCGCGCTCTCGGTTGCAGAACCGTCGGGGTGAAGCGGCTGATGAAAAGCCCCGCGACAACGGTCGCCAAGACTCCCGAGGCGCCGACGTAGTACGCCGGAAGGTAGGCGAGAAATGGAACCACGACCGAGATCGTGGCTTGCAGCGTGTCGTCCTTGAGATGACACCAGGCCACGACGGCAAGCCCACCGGCAGCCAAACCGATGGCCACCGCCACGATGACCGAAAGCGCCAGCGCCCCGACCGCATGTGAGAGCGAAAAGGCCGCGCCAACCACTGCGGCAATCCCGACACCGTAGAGAATCAGCGAAGTGGCGTCGTTGACCAAGCTCTCGCCTTCGATCGTTCCGATCAAGTGCCGAGGCACGTTGAGCCGATCGGCGATTGCCGAAAACGCAACCTCGTCGGTGGACGAAACGATGGCGCCTAAAACGAATGCGACGCCCCAACCCATTCCGGGAACGATCGCCCGCGCAACGGCGGCAACGGCAACCGTGGTCACGATAACCAGACCGAAGGCCATCTGAAAAATCCAGAAGGCATTCTCGCGAAACTCGCTGGTTGGAGCGGTCACGCTCTCCCAATAGAGCAGCGGCGGTAAGAACACGAGCAGCACGATATCCGGCGGCAGCCGAAAAATCGGAACCCCGGGAATGAAGCCGATGACGATTCCGCCCAGCACCAGCACGATGGGGTAGGCCACGTTGATGCGGTTCGCGATCGTGACCAATACGATGATCGCGATGAAGACGACGATGAGGGCGATCACTTCGGCTCTTGATCGGCGCCGCCGGTCGCCAAGAAGGTCACGACGTCCCACGCGTTGCGGATGCCGATGAAGATCAACAACAGCACGCCGCCCGCAATGGCAAAGAGGGAGCCCGCTGGATTCACCGCAAGGCTAATCGCGCCTAGCAAGAGCGCACCGTAAGCGATGAATGGGAGAACCGTGTACCAGGCCCAGTCCGAGAGGTCCGGGGTGTATTGGGTCAGGCGTCTCGTAAGCAATGCCAGGCGCACGAGATACGCGACGCCCAAAAGACCAACGAGGCCCACCAATGCGTCGGGGTGGATTAGCGAACGCCACGGCGCGAGGAGCAAAGCCGAGACGAGCAAAGCCACGCAAAAGTGCAGTACCGTCGGCGTGCTAAAGGTCGAGATGCCGTCCTGCGAGCCCTGCGAACGTTCCCTTCCGGCCACCAAGGTAATCACCACGAACATCAGCCCCGTCAAGGCTGCCGCCGACGAACCGGCCATAATGTAGAAGTTCGACCATGGGGTGAGAAGCGACGAAACAGTCTCAGCCATTGAGTGACGCGATAGCCTCCCTAGCGGCGCGTTCGCCGGTTTCGATCGCGCCGTTCACGGTGCCGCCCTGGCCGTCGGTCGAGGTTGCTTCGCCTGCAAAGAAGAGTGCGTTGTCGACCGGCGTTGCCAGCACGGCGCGCGCGTTCCCACCGCCGACGGCGACGTAGCTGTAGGCGCCGCGCGCGAACGGATCGCGGCTCCAATCGTGGACGATACCGCCTTCGAACTCGCTGCGCGCGAGGCCGAGTTCATCGAATACCCCGCCGAAACCGGTGAGCGCGCGTTCGATGAGATCGGCATGCGAGGCTCCGCTCATTGCGATGGCTCGCGGGCCTCCAGCCCACGCCACCACCAGCTCGCTGCGCACCGGATACTGGGTCCAATAAACTCCGAAAGGCTGGTCGTCGCTGCTGAAAAATCCGCCGTCGCGATAGCGTCCATGGTGGATCCTTTCCCAAAATGCGGTCCGAAACCAAAGCACGACCTTGACCACGTGGCCCATCTCGAGACTCCGTAGCGCATCGCGCTTGGCTGCGGGGAGGGGCGGGTCGAAGGCGATTTCGGTTTCATCGGCGCTATGTCGCAAGACGCCGAGGGGGAGAGTAACGATCGCAGCGCGTGCGCGCAGCGCACTCGATTCCCCGCTCTCGTTGCTGATATTCACGGTCACGGCGCCCCGCTTCCAGGTAATGCGGCGCACGATGGTCGAGAGGTGGAGCGCGACGCCGGCGGCGGCGCAGGCATTGCGTAGCCGTTCGAACACCGGCGGGTAACCGCCGAGCGGTCGCGCGCTGGTGGAATCGACCCCCGATTGCCACTCGTCGGCGATCGCCCGTGCGCTCGCGATCACCGGATCGGCGGCCTCAAATCCTTCGACGAACGCGCGGGCCGCCTCGACCGTTTCACGGGCCGCCGCGTCGCCCTCGAAACGTCGCAAGTACCGGTCGACGCTCTCGTCATTATCGAGCGAACGGACTCCCTCGAAGAGCCCGGCAGCCGAGACGAAGTCGTGCGCCTCGCATTGCAGTTGGCCGTTTTCGCGCGTCCACGAATCGCCGCCGGTGTCGATGGCGGCTGACCCAGCGTCACGAAGCAAGCGCAGCGTTTCGGGAGCTTGCCCGTGGATGAACTCCGCCCCGAGCTCGGCCGGGGTTGCGATGCGCGCGACGGGTCGCGACCACACGCGACCACCAACGCGGTCACGCGCCTCCAGCAGAAGTACTCGCAGCCCGTGGCCGGCGAGGTCGCGCGCAGCGGCTAAGCCCGCCGCGCCGGCGCCGATGACGATTGCGTCCGCGTCCATGCAGACGAGTACAACTACGCCATCCAGATTCCCGGTATGGCGACCTTTTGAAGGCGGAATGCGCGGGAAACACGTGCTGGGCGTGTGGTCTCTACTCCGCCATGAGCAAAAGTGCGCAATGGGCGGCTTGGAGCGTGGCCGCGGTGGTGCTGGTCGTGCACCTCATGGTCGCGGGACAGTACGACATCTTTCGCAACGAGCTGTACTTTATCGTGAGCGGACGCCATCCGGCGTTGGGCTATGT
>JBAVTZ010000091.1:0-14761 GCA_049696515.1 Candidatus Cybelea sp.
CTCCGAGAGCATCACGTATTCGAAAAAGATTTTCCGGCGCGTCTTGCCCTCGTACCGCTCGCAGGCCGCCATAAGTGCCGAGAGCGGAAATCTCCGGTTGACGGGCATCAGCCCGGAACGCAACTCGTCGTTGGGCGCGTGGAGCGAGATGGCCAAGTTAACTTGGAGGTGCTCGTCGGCGAAGGCATCGATTTTATCAACGAGACCGACGGTCGATATTGTGATGTGGCGGTACCCGAGCCCAAACCCCTGCGGATCGTTCAGCAGCGCGACTGCCTCCATCACCGCGTCGTAGTTGTGAAAAGGTTCACCCATTCCCATGAAGACCACGTTGGTGATTCGCTTGCCGGCCAAGCGACGCGCGAAGAACCAGGCTTGGTCGAAGATTTCGCCTGCACTGAGGTTGCGGTTGAATCCGGCCTGCCCGGTGGAACAGAAGGAACACGCGAACGCGCATCCCGCCTGCGACGATATACAGATCGTGGTGCGATCGCCGTGGTGCTCCATGAGTACGGCTTCGACTTCCTTACCGTCGGCGAGCCGAAAGAGTCCCTTCGTAGTCTGAGCGTCGCGAGATCGTTGGAGCGTGATGGGCTCGATCGCCGAGAACGCTACCCCGCGCTCGCGCAATTCGACGCGCAGCTCCTTGGGGAGCGTCGTCACATCGCCTACCTCTCCGACTAGCTCTTTCGTCGCGGCGCGATAAAGTTGCCGAAGCCGATACGGCTTCAAATCAAAGTGGCGCGCAAACTCGTCCACGCCGGAAAATCGCGCACGCACCACGACGTCGCGCAACCATATGTCGAGGGGATCGCGAATCACTCGAAGAGCCCTGCTTGGTGCACCTCGACCGGTTCGGCCGGTCGAATCTGCGCTTCGTCGAGCCGCGTGCGGACGGCTTTCAAGTCGTCCCATACCAAGCGTTTAACCCCTTCGATCTCTCCGCCGGTCTGACGCAGTATGTAGGCCGGGTGAAACGTTACCATGAGAGGCGTCTCGCCTGGTCCAACGTACCAGCGCCCGCGCATTCGCGTAATCTGGAAGTCGCGGCCGAGAAACGATTTTGCCGCCGGCGAGCCAAGGGCGAGGATTACCGCGGGTGCAACGATCGCAATCTGTTCGTCCAAGAACGGACGGCAGTTTTCCATTTCCTGTGGATCGGGGGCCCGGTTGCGCGGTCCGTTTGGGCCGGGCATGGTAGGCCGGCATTTGACCGTGTTACAGATATATACGTCGTGACGCGGCAATCCGATCGCGGCCAACATTCTGTCGAGCAACTGGCCCGCGCGACCAACGAAGGGGCGCCCGAGCTCGTCTTCGGTCTCGCCGGGACCTTCGCCGACGACCATCAACCGCGCGCAGGAATCGCCCTCGCCATAGACGTTGTTACGACGTTCGTACCCGATCGCACACCGCCGGCACGCGCCGGCGGCAATTGCGCCTCGAGCGAGCAACCCTTCGCGGGCTGCGCGGTCGGCTTGAGTCATTCGGGGGAATCCAGAGTAACCGATACGGCCTGCCCAAAGGCGACGACCTCACACGAGCCGTCATTGCCTTCCGAAACGAAGAACTGCAAGCCGATCACGGCGTTGGCTCCGACCACGTCCGCGCGCCGGCGCAGTGCTTCAAGCGCCTGGTTGCGCAACTGCTCCGCATCGCTGAGGAACTCAGTACTGGCCAAACCGATCAGCATGCCCAAGCTGCGAAAGGTCGAGCGCAACCGGTTCCGCGGGCGTGACGCACTCCCGGAGACGTATCCGAAGCTCCGTACCGTCCGATAGCCGTCCAGCCGGTCGAAGGTTACGACGTCGTCGTTCGCGATCACGGCAGGCAGGCGACTTGGAATTGCCGGTCGGAAAGAGCGAGCATGCCGAAGGGTTCACCGTCGGTGCTGATCATCCGCCTCGACGCGATCGGCGATGCGCTCGCCTTAGTTCCGTTGCTGGCCGCGTTGCGCCGGCATGCGATTCCCGTTGACGTCCTTTTGCGATCTTCCAACACCGGCGTTTTTGCCTCTCGCGCCGTTCGAAGCAGCCTCACTGCTCATTTCGAGTTGCGCTCGAACAAACGATCGACCATGGACGCCATCGAGAGTCTTGGTCGGGATCTGCGGTCGCGCGACTATTCGCACGTCTTGGTTGCGACCGAAGATCCAGGTGGCTACCGGCTTGCGGGCGCCTCCGGCGCGGCGGTGCGCGTCGGGTTCGCCGATCCCTGGGGCAAACCGCTGAAGGCCATCTGGGCTCGCAGGTTTCTCACCAGCACTATCCATCGCACCGCAGGCTTGGATCCACGCCGGCCACACGAATGCGAAGTCCTCTTTCGCCTTGCGGGCTCGCTTCTCGGCGACGAGGAACCGACGCGCGACCTCGAACAGCTGCGTCCGCTCGTGCTCGAACGGGATCCAATTCCGGACGATCGCGTCGTGATTCAAATCACGGACAAGTGGGACCGCCTGGGCGTAGCGCTCGAAGATGTGGTGGAACTTGTTCGCCGGTTGGCCGGCTGTGGGCCGCTGCGGCTCGTGTCCGCACAAAGCGAGGCGTCCTACGCGCGACGGATCGCCGAATCATCGGGAATAGATGTCAGCTTCTTCGACAAACTGGAGCCTTGGAAGGCGGCCATCGGCGCGGCCCCGGCAATTGTTACGCCCGATTCGGGAGCGCTGCATGTCGCGGGCATGATCGGGACGCCGGTAATAGCGATCTTTCCGCCCGAACGCTCGTACGCGTTACAAGTTGCACGATGGGCCCCATGGGCGGCACCCCATCGTCTCATCCGAGCTGACCATGGCTGGCCGGCGCGCGCGAGTGACGCCCTCTCCCAACTACGGTGAATAGCTAAACCCCGAAAATACTGGTTGACAGATAGCGAGCCACATCAGAAGTCCCATATCGTGGGTCGCAGTGCTCTAGAACCCAGCTGGCATCCGAGATACGTTTGTCGGATGGCAGACGTCGTTAAGCGCGCGTATGTCGTCGCGCTTTTGTCAATTGTCAGCGCTTGTGGAGGCCACGGAAGTTCCCTGCTTCCCACATCGGCTGCTAATCACGTTCGCTTACACCCGAGGGACGCATCGGGGAACTATGCGTCAGTGATCCTCGGGGACCACCCGACCGGCTATTATCGGCTCGACGATACAGGCGCGGTCGCCGCCGACAGCAGCGGCAACGGCTACAACGGGTCGGTGGGTGCCTCAGTGCAGGAGAGCGCGGCCGGCCTGATCGCGGGAATCGACACCGCCATGGCCTTTCCGGGCACCGCAACGGCTGCGGGCATCGTCACCTTTCCGGAAGTCAAAGCCATGGAAGCGACCACCAACGTCTCGCTGGAAACGTGGCTGCAGTTTACCAAGCTTCCGAAGACCTACACGGCGGCCGTCGCTTACGGCAGCGATCGCGGCAACGCACCCTTCGACCTCTTCTTTCAGTCCAACGGGACGATCGTCGCGCAATTCAATACGACGGGCGGCGACCTCGAAGTCAAGAGTCCAAATCCGCTGACCGTCAACACGACGTATCACATCGTGAGTACGTACAATGGCACGACGGGCAGCCTCTACGTAAACGGTGCGCTGGTGGCCACCGGCACCAAATCCGGCACGTTGACCGGGTACGTTCCGAAATTTGGATTCGCCATCGGCGACGACGCGGCGTTCGCCGATCCGGCCTTCAACGGTACGCTCGACGAGGTGGCCATTTATGCAAACCAGACGCTGACCGCAACACAGGTCGCCAATCACTACAATGCGGGCACAACCGGCGCGACGCCGTCACCGAGCCCGTCCCCACCGCCTCCGCCGCCTACACCCACACCGTCGCCCATGCCGAGCACCAGCGGCAACTACCCAACGGTCATTCTCGGTGACGGACCGACGGCGTACTATCATCTGGACGATACCGGAGCGACCGCGGCCGACGCCAGCGGAAACGGACTCAATGGATCGATCGGATCGTCGGTTACGACCGGCCTTGCGGGCCTGCTTCCCGCCTACGCCGATACGGCGATGGGCTTCCCCGGAAGCGCCACCGCTGCCGGCACCGTCTCCGTTCCGGCCACGACAAAGTTACAGCCTGCTTCGGCGGTATCGCTTGAGGGATGGCTGCAATTCTCGGCCACACCTGCGACCTATACCTTCGCCGTCGGGTACGGGAGCGATTCGTCGTACGCGCCCTACGGACTGTTCTTCCGGGCAAACGGACAGATCCTCGCGCAGTTCTACACAACCGGCGGCGTGCTGGAAGTCGGCTCGACCGTCAAACTTGCGACAAACACCCCGTACTACGTTGCCGCAACCTATGACGGCACGACCGGACATCTCTACATCAACGGCGTTCTAAACGCCACCGGCACAGTTTCGGGCACGTTCAAGAACTACTCTTCCCAATACGGCTTCACGATTGCCGACGATGCCAGCCACAGCGATCCAGCTTTTAAGGGAACGATCGATGAAGTCGCCGTGTACGCCGGAAAGGTGCTGAGCGCCGCGCAAGTTCAGAATCACTACACCGCCGGAACCAGCGGTCAGGGTGCAACTCCGTCGCCCGCACCGAGCCCGACGCCAACGCCGGCGTCTGCCACCGACTGGGATACGTTCGGCTTCGACCTCGAACGCTCGGGCTACAACCCGAATGAGACGATGGTTGGACCGAACAACGTCGGCACGCTGCAGCAAGTCTGGGTCTACAACGTAGGCTCAACGATGGTTCACGAGCCGGTGTATGCCTACGCCGTCAACGTGAATGGCCAACCAACGAACATCATCTATGCGGGCTCGGCATACGGCGCAACGATGTATGCGATCAATGCGAGCACCGGTGCGACCGTATGGTCCGACCCGGTTCCCACGTCGACTTATAAATGCGGAAACTCGACCTCGACGTTTGGGATCGGCGAGACGCCGGCCATCGATCGCGGCAAGAATTTGCTTTACTTCTCCGACGGTCAGAACCAAGTGCACGCAGTCGATTTGGGGACGGGGAAAGAGGCGGGTGGCTGGCCGCTGCCCGTCGCGGACTACACGCCGGATCACAACTTTATGCACGGTGGACTGACTTACAATCCGGCCGACGGGTTGCTCTACGCCGTCACCGGTTCTACCTGTGACATCTCGCCGTGGTACGGTCGCATCGTTGCAGTCAACACTACGGGTCCGAGTATCGCGGGCCAATTCTTTACGATGAGCGGAACCTCGATGCAGGGTAACAGCGGCGGCGGCATCTGGGGACCGGGCGGCGGATCGATCGATCCGTCGAACAACAACGTCTTCATCGCTACCGGTAACGCCGACACCAGCGGCGGCGGGTCACAGCACGCGACCTATGCCGAGCAGGTGCTCGAACTCCCATCTTCGCTCGGTTCCATCGTGGCGAACAACTACCCGACCAATATTCCGATAGTTGGCGGCGACGACGATTTCGATTTCGGCGCGACGCCGCTGATTTTCCAGCCGCCGTCTTGTCCGACTATGGTCGCGGCGATCAACAAATCGGGAATGTTCGAACTTTACGACGAGTCTTCGATCAACGCGGGCCCGGTTCAATCGATTGCGATGTCGGTTCCGACGGACAACGCTAGCTTCGTCGGGGTCCCTGCCTACGATCCGGTCACGGGATACGTCTACGTCGGAATGCCTTCGACGGAAGGCAGCTATCTGCCGGGTCTCGCTGCGTTCGGCATGCAGAGCAACTGCACCCTGAATCCGACACCGGTGTGGGCCGCAAACTTCGGCCCCGATGGTGCGGGGGGAAACCAAGCTCCACGTTCGCCGATCTCAATCGCCAACGGCGTCGTCTACGTCGGTAACTATACCGGCGACACCGAATACGCGTTCAACGCCACGTCGGGTACCTTACTGTGGACCGACCCGCTATCGAGCTGGGGGAACGCCGGCACTGTCATCGCCAACGGAATGGTATTCGTGAGTGCGGCCGATGGGACGATAACGGCTTGGGCGTTGCCGGGGCAAGCGCCGGCCCTACGCAAGCGCGTTCGCAAGAATAAGCACTCATTCGTTCCGATCCACCACTCGTGGCCGAAAGATTCGTGGTCACGTTGGGATAACTCGTTGCATTACAAGAGCGAACAGCGCGCTAAGCCGTCACCGTTCTCAATTGAAAGACCGAACGGCCTCTAACCGCAAAAGACCACGCTACGGTAGAGCTCGATGCCGCCGGCGCGATGTAGGAGAACATAGCGTCCCTCTCGCACCAGCTGCCGCAAAGCGTCGCCGTATTCTTGCAGCCGCGCTGACGCCGGGAAATCCCGGTCGATCAAAACGAAGCACGCGCGTATTTGCTGCTCGGGAGTTTCGGGCAGCAAGCGCGCGTACGGATCGAACAACGCCAAGTGGGTATACGCCTCTTCCTGCGTCGCGACGCTCGCGTCTGCCGGCAAGGTTCTTAGGAATCGGTCGAGGTCGCCGTCGCGAACCTGTGGTGCCCGCAGGTTTAACCCGGGGTGAAGCGGATCGGCCACCGCAAATGCCAGCACGCACAATCCGATACAAACGGTAAGCGCAACGCGAGCGCGAGCAGCTTCCATGCGCCCTACGGCAAAGGCGAAGGCAACCAATACATAGCCGATCCATGCGCCCGCGTAGTGGGTGCCGAGCGTAAACGCGGTCGGCATCCGCGAAAGCAGCACTTCGGCAAGCGGTGCGGCCGCAAGCCAAATCATGCCCGACCGCAGCGGCAAGAAAAGCAACGGCACAAAGATCAGCAGCAGAAACCCAAGCCTAGCGAAGATGCCGCCGAGAATAAAATGCGCGTCGCCCGCATTCCAAGCATAGAATCGCTCTGGCTGCCACGCCATCTTTTCGACCGCCGGCGCGTGCGGCTGAATGTACGCGAAAAATAGCACGAAAACGAGCCCGCTGACAAGGGCGATCGCGAGCGCGAGGCGGCCGCGCGTCGTGCCGCGGAACCGCCAAGCGCCTAGCACGCCCCCGATAGCCAGGAAAATCGCTTGATCTTCCTTTATCGCTAGCGTCACCAGCGCGGCGACTACCGTCCAAAAAATTAGCCCGGCGTCGAAGAGGTAGAGCGTCCAGGCGACTGCGGCCGGCGCGAAGCCGTTTTCGTGAAAGTCACCGAAGATCAGGCCGGCCAGCGGGGGATAGAGCCACACGACTACTGCGGCGAGGCGCGCGATCGTGACGTCTCGCCCTCTGCGCAGCACGAGTGCGTAGATGGGCGGGGCGACCAACGCGCCCGCGGCGGCTTGGAGCGCGACCAGCGTCAGCGGCGCGCGTACCAGCGCGACGGCAATGCCGACCGGATAAAGAATCGGCGAAAAATGAAACGCCCAATGGCTTCCTTCGATCGGGTTGCCGAAGCGGCCGAACGCGCTCGCCGCCGTCTGCGCGAAAATCCCAAAGTCGACCAAGTTTCGGTGAGCGTCGTACTTGACGGCGCCCAACGCGGTAAAGAGCACCGCGTAAACGAGGCACCCGATCCAAAGAAGTTTGTCCCGCACGCGCTAAAGGGCTGACAGCGCGCGGCGTTGCTGCAAGTACGGCCAGATGAACGTATCGATCGCGCCGTCGAGCACTTCCGCGACGTTCGCGGTCTCGACCCCGGTGCGATGGTCCTTCGCTAGCTGGTAGGGTTGCAAGACGTACGAACGGATCTGCGATCCCCATTCATTTGCCTGACGTTCGCCGCGCAGGTCCGCAAGCTTGCGGCCGCGCTCTTCTGCCGCGCGCACCACCAGCCTCGCGCGAAGAATATTGAGCGCAACCTCGCGGTTTTGCGCTTGTGAACGCTCTTGTTGCGAGGCGACGATGATTCCGGTTGGCACGTGAACGACTCGCACGGCGGATTCAGTCTTGTTCACATATTGGCCGCCGGCGCCGCCCGATTTAAAAGTTTCCACCCTGAGATCGTCCGGCTTGATCTCGACGTCGATACTCTCGCCCGCCTGCACCTCGGGAATTACATCGACTGCGGCAAAGGAGGTGTGGCGGCGATGCGCCGCGTCAAAGGGCGACAGGCGCACCAAGCGGTGGACGCCGCGTTCGCTCTCGAGCAGTCCATAGGCGTTGCGTCCGCGCACGAAAAAGGTGATCGACTTTAGACCAGCCTCTTCGGCAGGCGACTCGTCGACGATCTGGGTCGAAAATCCCTGTGCCTCAGCCCAACGGAGATACATTCGAGCGAGCATCTGCGCCCAATCGGCGGCGTCAACGCCGCCCGCTCCCGCGAAGATGCTGACGATTGCGTTGTGAGCATCAAACTCGCCGCTGAAACTGGCGGCCATCTCGAGCGCATCGACCGACTCGGAGGCCGAGGCGATGGTTCGATCGGCTTCTCGCTCGGCGGCCGGATCGTCGCTGAAGAGTGCCAGCAACTCTCGGGCGTCTCGCAGCCCGTGGGTAATGCCGTCTACCGACGCGGTCTGATCGCGCAACTCGGCGAGCTCCTTCATCACGCGTTGGGCCGAGTCCGGATCGCTCCAAAACTCCGGCGCGCGCGAACGCGCGTCGAGCTCGGCTATCCGGCGCCGTTTGCCTGCGTCGTCAAAGCCGCTCCTTGAGTGCCTCCAGGCGTTCCTCGAGGCGAGCTATGGCGGTGAGTTGCGTATCGCTCATGTCGTGCACACGGTTTTTCGAAGCAGCCGCCCTCCCCTTGTCGGCGCGCTCCGCCCGCGTGATCGACAGGCAGCCATCACGACGGAGGTTTCCATGTACGTTCAGCCGCTCGACGGCTCCGCAAGCCCGAACTCGATCGCTGCTTCCGGCGAAGGCGCCGAAGGCGAGACCGGCCTTTTGCAGGGAACGTCTCTACCCGTTGCGGGTGACGATATCTCTCGTTTCGTCCCTCCCTGGCTAAACGAAAACGCCGGCGACTCGCCCTATGGCACGGGTTATGGAACCTCCGGCTCGGTCCAAGGACTCTTCGGGCCGCTCATGGGCATGCTGCAACAACTGATGCAGATGTTGCAATCCATGATGGGCTACGGCTGCAACGCGCCTTACCGCAGCGGCAACTGCCAGCCATACGGCAGAGAACGCTACTTCCAAAACGCCACCGGCTCGAGCGACGGCGATCCTCATCTTTCATTCAACGGAGCGCGATGGGACTCCATGGCCTCTCAGCCGAATTTGCTCAGCTCAAACTCGTTTCCCGGCGGTTTTCAACTCTCGACGCAAACCACGCCGCCGAACGGCAAAGGCGTCACCTGGAATCAATCGGCGACGATCGCGCTGAACAACGGTACCACCACAATCGCAATGAGCAATCAAGGCGTGCCTTCGATTACGAACTTCGGCCAATCGATCTCGATCGCGCGCGGCCAGACGGTGCAGTTGGGAGATGGCGAGTCGGTTAGCTATCAAGAGAACGGCGCGCTTCGCATCTGCGACGAGAACGGCAGCGGCGGTCGCATCGACACGACGCTGACCCCACAGGGAAACGGCGTCAATGTCGACGTCACGGCCCACGAGGTCGACCTGGACGGCGCACTCGTCAAAGGCTTCGAGCCACCCATAAGCACCCCGGAACCGGTGAGCACTTATCCCGGCATGTAGCGACGTTTTCGAAATGCGCGAGCGTGCGCAGAACCGCACGCTCGCGCATCGTTCAGATGATGACTATAGCTTGACTACCGGGATAGATGCGATGCCTCTGGGATCCGGAATACCGGTGATCGTGGAGAACGGCGACGTTTGGCCCTTCTTATAGCCAACAACGTTGTCGTCTTGATTCGATTGGAAGTACCAATCTTTGCCGGTGAATCCGCCCAGGGTTGGCCCGCCGTGTTCGATTCCATTGGTAATCGTCGCCAACGGGCTTGTCGTGCCGTAGGCGTAGATCGTTACGTTGGAGCCTCCAAAGTTGGAGACATACATTTCGTCTTTCTCGCCAAATGCGATGTTGATCGTTCCGTTGAGGCCGCTGAGACTCGCATTCTTGGGCGAAGACGAACCTGCGGGAATCTCCCAAACCTGACTGGTGCTATCGCTCCCGACCCATACGTTGTCTTTCCCGTCGACGCCCAGGCCCAGCGCTTGACCATCAGGAGTGAAATTAATCGTCTCAAACGGTGAGGTCGCGCCGGCTTTGTATCCGACGATCGTGTCGTTGTCGAGATTCGTGGCAAAGATGTCGCCCTTGGAATCGACGCCGATTCCGTACGGATTATCTAGTCCGTCGGTTATCGTAAGACTGGGCGAGCTCTTGCCCTTCGGGTACACGGTAATCGAGCCAATGTTAGGACTGCCGCCGAGCAGATTGGCTACGTAAAGGTTTCCCTTCTTGTCGACCGCGAGGCCGAACGAATAGTCGATGCCGGTGGTGATCGATCCCTCGGGCGACGGGTTCGGCGTTTTTGGATTGTACATCAATATCTGGTTGTCTTGAGGATCGGCAACAAACATGATCTCTTTCTGATGCCGCTTCCTGGTGGGCCAGACGTGGGATAAGTTCCAGGGATGAGCCACCAGCGGCACCATATACGGTCCCTCGATTGCGGAACCGAGTACCGACCGCATGCTCGCGGGGGCCTGCCGCACGGTGGGAGTTAGCGAGGACTGGCCAGGGCCCACCGCCGTTGAGTTACTTGAGCATCCGGCCGCGAGAGCGAGGGCCGCGGCCGCGACCAGCCCTCGGCGCAGGTAATTCTTGAGCATGAATACCTCCGATGCGAGAAGTGAGTAAGGGCGAGGGGTGTTCGCCTCGCTTGCCTTGCATCCTTGGCAAACTGTCCCATAGCTTGCTTTGGGGATATACGCAAGCGCGCGGCCCAATCACCGCGCGCTTTTGCGTGTCTCTCTTAATCGGTTGCTATTTCTTGATTTCGGGCGAAGAGGCGATGCCTAGCGGGCTCGCAGCGCCGCTAAGCGTAGAAAATGGCGACGTCTGCCCCTTCTTGTAGCCGACGACGTTTTCGGCTTGATTGGACTGGAAGAACATCCCCGACGCGGTAAAGCCGTTCAGGGTCGGCCCATTCTGTTCGATTCCGCTGGTGATCGAGCTCGACGGGCTGGTAGTGCCGTACGCGTAGATTTCGACTACCGACGGGGTGGCACTAAAGATGGAGACGTAGGTCACGTCGCCTTTCCCGAATGCAATGCCGATTGGGCCGTTGAGGTCGGCGAGGCCCGCGTTCTTCGGGGTCGACGATCCAGCAGGGATTTCGAAGACCGAGTTGCTGGAGTCGCATGCGACCCAGATGTTGTCTTTGCCATCGACGCCGACACCGACCGGTTGTCCGAGCGTGCTAAATTGGATCGTTTCAAACGGCGAGGTCGCACCGGCTTTGTATCCAACAACAGTCTCGTTCCCAAGGTTGCTGACGAAGACTTCGCCGCTGGAGTCAACCGCGATCCCGTAAGGTGAATCAATCCCGTCGGAAATCGTCATGCTGGGAGAGCTTTGACCTTTCGGGTAGACGGTGACCGTATTGCCGCCGTCGTTAGCAACGTACAGCGCGCCCTTCTTGTCGACGGCCACGCCTGCGGGTGCATTGACGCCGGTAGTAATCGATCCGGTGGGCGATCCATTCGGGGTCTTCGGATTGTACATAAGTACGCCGCTCGAAGCATCCGCCACGAAGAGGATCTCGCGTTTTTTCTTCTTCTTGGTGGGCCAGCCGTGCGGAGCGTTGACTTGGCGCGGGAATAGCGGAACGAGAATTGGGCCGGCTACCACGGGGCCTGGTATGAGCCGCATGCCGGGTGGCACCTGGCGCGTGGATGGCGAGAGCGAGCTCTGACCGGGCGTTATTGAGGTTGAGTTACCAGAACATCCGGCCGCAAAAGCGAGGGCCATGGTTGCGACCAGCGCGCGGCGTAGGTGATTCTTGAGCATGAATAACCTCCGAGGCGGTGGTAAGTAGAGGCCGGTTGCGTTCTTCCTTGCTTGCCTTGCATCCTTGAGCGAACTTCCGAGCGCAGGAAGCACTCCGGAACCGAAGAATCGCAGCGGCTTACCTCGCTAGCTACTCCTTATTGAGAGGTTGATGCGTTATGTACAGGCACTCGCGGGTCGCCGCCGTTTTTGGATGCATGGCGACGCTCGCAATGGTTGGCTGCGCGACAAACGCCGGAGTTGAGCCCCTCACCGGTTCGTCGATGCAGCAGTCGCAGAGCACCGTTCCAACGGGCCCGGATTGGATCTATCAAAACGGCGTGCTCTTCCACAAACCCCATTTCATGGCGACCCGCCGGATGGCGGCCGGCCATCGGGTGAACTCGAACCTGCTGTTGACGTACGGGGGCGGTCCCGTGCTCGTCAAGGCCAAAATCTATCTCATCTTCTGGGGTTACAAAACCTACGGCGATGCTGACAAAGTAAAGCCCCTGCTCAAGGATTACATCAAACATATGGGCGGCAGCGGCCACAACGACATCTACACCCAGTATTACGAAACGCTCAACGCCAAGACCGTTGATATCAAGAACCCAAAACGAGAGCTGGCCGGCATTTGGGAAGATGACACGGATGCCGTTCCGACCAATCCTAGCCAAGCACAGGTTGCGGCTGAAGCAGGCGTGGGCGTGACCCACTTCGGCTTCGACCCCAACGGCGAGTACGTCGTTGCGACGCCTCACGGGCGCAGCACCCCGGGTTTCGGGACCTCGTTTTGCGCATACCATGACGACGCATTTAGCGGCAACAACATCTTCTCGTTCACAAACCTGCCGTATATGCCCGACGCCGGGTCGAATTGCGGCTCGAACATCACCACCGCCCCCAAGGATGAGAGCTCGGTCGACGAGGGCGTGACTATCGTCGAGGGCCATGAAGAGGGCGAATCGGTAACCGACCCGCAACCGTTCAGCGGTTGGAACAGCCAACAGGGCGAGATCGGCGACATCTGTGCGTGGATAGACATCGAGAACGATCCGTTCGGCAAGGAATCTTACACCATGCAGCCGATGTACAGCAACGCCACCGAGTCCTGCGTTCATTCATTGTAGTCGCAGCTGCGTCGCGCGACTGACGCGATGGGCAGCCGGGAGCTCAGGGCCGTAAACTTTTGCGGCCCTGAGCCGTTCTCTTGATCTTTTTTGATACGGGTTCGAGCGGCATCGGAGGCTCTGAGGGTGAGCAAGCATATGCCAGGTTGAACTAGGCTGACGCGGCCATTTATTCGGCGAATAGACGAACGTTCGAGGACTTCCGAACGTTAGTACAGTAACAGGGGCCGACCGAGCGGAAACATGAGGGCCGCCTGTTCTTCCTAGTTGTTAGAGCTTTACGAGGATATTTTCATGCAACGAAAGCTTTCAGCGCGTAATTTGATGCGCTGTTCCGCTGCCTGCATTGTAGTCGCACTCGCGGCTTGCAGCGGCGGTATGACCCCATCGACATCGACCGGTGTTCAGAACGGCGCCGCCTCTCAAGCCGCGCTTAGCAGTATCCAGGATGCGGCTGACGTTCAGCAGCAAATCGCTTCTGGTAATTTCATTCAAGCCTGCCCCGACGCGGGGCCGGGCAAAATGCGGTGCCTCACGTTAGGCTTGCGCGATACGAGCGTCGCGCCGCGTTCGGAAACCCCCCAAGGCTCGGTAGCCGGCTACGGACCGTCGCAGCTTCAGGCCGCCTATAATTTCACGAAGCAGGCCAAGAAGAATGCCGGCGGACTCGTTGTGATCGTGGACGCGGGCAACGATCCGGCATTCGTCAGCGATCTTCAGGTATATCGTAAGCAGTTCGGACTTCCGAAATGCGATCGCGGGTGTGTGAAAGTCGTCAATCAAGAAGGAAAAAGCAAGCCGCTTCCTCCGACCATCACGAGTTGGCTCGGCGAAGAGGCACTCGACGGCGATATGGTGTCGGCGAACTGCCCGAACTGCAAGATCATCATCGTCGAGGCGGACAGTAACAATGGAATCGATCTGTTCAAGTCCGAGAAAACCGCCGCGAAGTTCCACCCCATGGCCATTTCCAACAGCTGGGGCGGTGGTGAATACAAGGGAGAGGGCCCTGCCACAAAGCGCTTCTTCGACTATCCCGGCATCGCGGTTACCGCGTCGACGGGCGATGGCGGATATGGCGTAATCTACCCGTCTACGGCGGAAACGGTCACCGCAGTCGGCGGTACCTCCCTGCGTACCGGCGGTACCGGTTCGCGCGGTTGGACCGAGACCGTCTGGGCGGGCGCCGGCAGCGGCTGCAGCCAGTTCATCAAGGAGACCAGTTGGCAGGCGCCGATCGAGCAGCAGCTCGGTGGCTGCACGAACCGCATCGCCGCTGACGTCTCCTATGACGCAAACCCGGGCACCGGTGTGGCCGTCTACGAGACGACGCCGGGCGACGGCGAAGCGCCGGGATGGCAGGTATGGGGCGGCACGAGCGTCGGCTCACCGGCAATCGCCGCGATCTACGCGCTCTCCGGAAATGTCAAAGGCGTTCCGGCTTCGCTCGCCTACGCGAATCCGGGAGATCTCTTCGACGTCACGAGCGGCTCGAACGGAGACTGCGCGCCGAACAACTACCTCTGCACGGGCGAAGTTGGCTATGATGGACCGACCGGCTTGGGAACGCCTAACGGCCTCGGAGCCTTCTAAGCACGCATATCTAACCCAAGCGATTGCTTGACCAGCGGCCGTGAAGGACATCCTTCGCGGCCGCCGTTTTTCGCGGGAATTCCGTGACTCGTCGGCGCATCCGTAACTCGATCCCGGAAAGGAGCCCCCGCATGTACCGCTCACGAACGCTCGCCCTCAGCGCGGCGTTACTGCTCACCGCGATCGCTGCCATGCCGCCGCCCATTGCACAACCGGGCATGCCCGCACCAGGGCCCGCAGCACCGC
>JBAVTZ010000092.1:0-19171 GCA_049696515.1 Candidatus Cybelea sp.
CGGCTGCGCTAACCGAACGCCACGGACCGTCGTCGAAGGCTCGGCGCGCCGCGGCGATGGCCGCGTGCGCATCGGCCTCCGTCGCCTCCGCCACGAGCGCAATCGGCTGACCATTGGACGGATTGAAAAGCTGACGCGTGCCGCCCTCAACCGCGAGCCTCCACTTGCCATCGACGTACATCGGAATAACGCCGTCGATACGGCGGAGATTCCGAAGAACTTCATCGGGATGGACTGCCGGATGCGCCGTCGTCTGCATTAGATTAGGCTCCTTGTGCTGGAATAGCGTTCGCGGTCCGTCTGGACTTAGGGTGGCAGAGTGGCAGGCTTTCGCTCAGGGCTTGGCACACGTAGTCGGCTTCTTTCTCCGTGATGGTCAGCGGCGGCTCGACGCGAATGACGCGGGCGTTGACTAGCGTTCCGGAAACCAAAACGCCGCGATCGAGCATGCGCTTCGCAAGCTCGTAACCGGTGGCGTGATCGTAAAACTCCAAGGCAATTAACAGCCCTTTGCCGCGCACGCCGACGACGAGATCCTCGTGCCCTGCGACCGCCTTTCGAATCCCGTCGAGCATTCGCTGCCCGACGATTGCAGCGCGTTCCGGCAAACGTTCCTCGATCAGAACGTTGATGGTCGCTAAGGCCGCCGCGCAGGCAAGCGGGTTACCGCCGAAGGTGGACGTGTGCAGAAACGGATTGTCGAAAAGCCGCGCGAAGATCTCGCGCCGGCCGACGACTGCGCCTGCCGGGACGACCCCTCCGCCGAAGGCTTTCGCTAAGCACATCAGGTCGGGCGCGACGCGATAGTGCTCGCAGCAGAACATTTTGCCGGTGCGTCCCATTCCGGTCTGCACTTCGTCGAGAATGAGGAGCGCGCCGAACTCGTCGCAGAGCGCGCGCACGCCCGGTAGATAGTCATCGTCTGGAATATTCACGCCGCCTTCGCCTTGAATCGGTTCGAGTAGAACCGCCCCCACGTCTTCGCCGACGGCTCGACAAGAGGTCATCATATCGCGGAGCGCGAGCAAGTCGTTGAATGGCACGTGCTCGATGTTTGGAAGCATCGGTCCGAAGGGGAGACGGAACTCGGCTTTAGCGCTGGCCGAAAGCGAGCCGTAACTCTTGCCATGGAAACCTTTAGTTGCCCCTACGATCGTCTGCTTCGCGGGGTTGTACGCGCGGGCCAGCTTGAGGGCGCCCTCGACCGCTTCCGTTCCGCTATTGCAGAAGAAGCTATATTCGAGACCGTCGGGAGTGAGCATCGCCAATGCCTTTGCAAGCATCGCGCGCAGCGGATCGAGGAGGTCTTGGCTGTGCAAGGGTTGGCGCCGCAACTGGTCGGTCACCGCCTTCACGACCTTGGGGTGACGATGCCCGACGTTGAAAATGCCGAATCCGCCCAAACAATCCAGGTACTCGCGACCCGTCACGTCACGGTACGAATTGGGCCCGGCATCCGACCACTCGACTACGGCCGCAGCGCGATCGGTGTCGGTTGCCTTGCGGTATTCGAGAAATCCGGGATTAACGTGGTCGCGGAATGAATCGACCGTCTCCCGCGTGATCCAGGCGGCGTCCGCTTCGCTGACACCGTCCTTTTCGATCAGCTCTAGGACACGCTGCGTGTATTCGTAAACGTTGCGTTCTCGATCACCGTTAATTTTGGTTCACCTCGTAGAAGAACTTCCGAAGACTTCTTGCGTGCTCGCGCCCAAAACGGCGAGCCCCTCGTCGAGCTCGTCATCGCCGATGACGAGCGGAACGAGAATCCTTATGACGTTACGCTTGCCCGCCAATAGCAGGAGCAGGCCGCGCTTACGAGCGGTTTCGACGATCTCCGGCGCGCCGCTGGAGAGCTCCATGCCCATCATCGCTCCCAGCCCGCGCACGTCTTCGATCTGTGCAAAGCGCGAACGTAATGTATGCAGCGCGTCGGCGATCCGCTGACCGATCGCCCGCGCACGCGAAAAGAAGGGCTCGTCCATGATCTCGAGGATCGCGAGGGCGGCCGCGCACGCGACCGGATTTCCGGCGAACGTTCCACCCAAACCGCCCGGCGCGGGTGCGTCCATGATTTCGGCCTTGCCCACGACGGCCGCCAGCGGGAGCCCCCCGCCCAGCGATTTCGCGACCGCGATCAAATCGGGTTCGAGCTCGTAGTGTTCGCAAGCGAAAAGCGCTCCGGTACGCCCGAAACCCGTTTGGATCTCGTCGGCAATCAGCACGATGCCATGCGCATCGGCGATTTGCCGCAGCTCCCGCACGAATGAGGCCGGCGCCGGAACGAAGCCGCCTTCACCGAGCACCGGTTCGAAAATGATGGCCGCAACTCGGTCGGGCGCGACCACGCCTTCAAAGAGCTCTTCGAGTGCCGATAAAGCGTGGCGCGTGGTCACGCCATGATGCTCGTATGGAAACGGCGCGTGGTAGATCTCACTGCAGAAGGGGCCAAAGTGCTGTTTATAGGGGGCGTTCTTCCCCGTCATCGAAAGCGCCAGCAGGGTGCGTCCGTGATAAGCGTGCGTGAATGCGACGACCGCCGGGCGGCGCGTGTATTCGCGGGCGATCTTGACGGCATTTTCGGTCGCTTCGGCACCAGTGGAAAGCAGCAGCGTCTTCTTGCGCGATTCGCCCGGTGCGCGGCGATTGAGTTCTTCGGCAACGGCGACGTACGGCTCGTACATCGCCACCTGGAAGCAGGTGTGAGTGAAACGGCCGGCTTGTTCGGCGATCGCCACGACGACCTTGGGATGGGCGTGACCGGCGTTGAGCGTACCGATTCCGCCGGCAAAGTCGAGGTAGCGCCGCCCTTCGACGTCCCAGAGCGTGGCGCCGCTGGCGCGAGCGACCCAAATCGGATGAGCCGTCGCAACGCCGCTCGCAACGCTCTCCAGGCGACGCTGCGCGAGCGACGCCTCAGCCGACGGGTTCCTCACAGCGCTCAAAGCGTTTTTCTCCAACTGTCGTGCAAAAGGGCGAGGAAGTCTTATTCGGCGAGTTTAAAGCCGCTCTTCTTTAGCTGCTTGATGCCGTCCCGCGAGGTGGTATGTTGGGGAAGCGGATCGTCACACTGGTCGTCCTACTGGTGGTTGCTATGCCCTACGGAGCGAGAGCGGGAACCACCGGAACGCTGCGCGGGCGTGTTATCGATACAACGACGCACGCGCCGATTGCGGGCGCGCTCGTGACCGCAGTGTCGCCCTCGCAGGCGGCACAGAGCGTTTCGGATGCGGCGGGCGAGTTCTCGTTCATTTCGCTTCAACCCGATACCTATACCGTTAGCGCGTCCAAGGCCGGTTACGACCCCCAATCGCAGCCGGGCATTGGAATCGTCGCCGACCAGTCGGCCACGGTGACGCTTACGCTGCAAACGGCGCTCAGGACGATTGCGCGCACGACCTCTCGCTCGACCCAATCACTCGTGCACTCGGGCGTAACGAGCGACGTCTACTCGGTCAATCCGGCCGGACAGAAGGCCGCGGCGACGCTCTCGGGTTCGGGCTCACTGTCACAATCGTACGGTGCGATCGCGAGCGCGCCGGGCGTCAATATTCCTACTAATCAGCAGGGCTGGTATCAAAGCGTATACGTTCGGGGCGGCGACGTCGATCAAGTTGCGTACGAGTTCGATGGGTTGCCCACGACGCGCCAATCGGACCTTGCGCCGATCGGAATGCTCTCCTCGCTTGGTAATCAAGAAGTGCAAGTCTACACCGGCGGCACGCCGGCTACGTCGAACTCGTCGGGGCTCGCCGGCTATATTAACCAGGTCATTAAAACCGGAACTTCTCCCGGCTACGCGACGGCCCAACTCGGTATCGGGGGTCCTGCATTTTACCATCAGGCGTCGGTTGAGGTCGGCGGCGCGACGCCCGACCGAATGTTTTCTTATTACGTTGGGCTCTCGGGCACGAATCAAACGTTTAGATATGGAGATCAGTTCGGCGGCGTGAGCGAGCCGCTCTACTTCTATCCGCTCTCCGTCCCGACGAATAACAACGTTTACAATATTCTCGACGGTTCGGGCGGGAAGGCACCTAACTATGGGTTTATTTCCCAACCCGGCTACAGCTACGCGCAAGCGACGGATTTTGACCGGGAAAGCGTGGTCAATCTCCATATCGGCGTGCCCCACCGCAACTCGCCACTACGCGACGACATTCAACTGCTTTACGTCACCGGCGGCATTCAGGCGCAGTTCTACAGCTCGGCGAACGATATTGGGTTCACGCCCCAGGTTGGTAACCAGACCGGCATCGGCTTTCCGATGCCGTACCTCGACTCACTCTTTTACAACGGTCCGGTAATGCAGGCACCCAATCCAAAAAAGGTCGGGGTGGGGTTGTTTCCGAGCAGCCCGACGGACCGCGCCGTCGGCGGCCCGATCGATGTCAACAATCGCGACGGTAACTGGAACGGCTACACGATCGACAAGTTGCAATATCAGAAGAACTTCGATACCCATTCCTATCTGCGCGGGCTCGTTTACGGCGCCTACTCCAATTGGTTCATTAGCGGCCCCAATAGCGCGCAGCTCGTCTTCGGTTCGGATCCGGCCGACTATGAAGTGCTCGAACACGGGTACGGCGCCAGCCTGATCTATTCCAATCAGCTCTCGGCCAAGAACCTATTCACGGCCGAAGCGTCGTACATGACGCAACGTCTGCAGACCTACAACGCCGGGTTTAGCTCGACCGATCCTTTCACGACAAGCCTCGCGCCGACTGGGCTGGGTACGATTCTCTCGAGTTACGCCACGCCTAATGGTAAGTGCTTCAACTACACGACGGGTCAACCGTGGAGCTGTTTCGACGCCGGAAGCCAAGGTGGATGTCTCACCCCGAGCGGCTGTTATCCCGGCGAAGGTTCGTTCAACTTCAACCTCACGCCCGGGACTGCCCCGGCTGGAAGTCCCGCCGCGAAGGCCGGCGCGCGCTGGATCATGACCGAGAATGGCCAAAGCGCTCAGGTGGATAACGTGACCCCGCGCTTCGCGTCCTTCGCGTTAACCGATCTCTGGCAGCCCAACGACCGGCTCGTGATAAACGCCGGCGTGCGATTCGATCGTTTTGCCTACTTCACCAACGATCTCGAGAGCGGCTATCCGGCGCGTCAGTTTTGGTTTGACGCGTACAACGACGAGCATTGCGGCGCACTCGGGTCGGTGCCGCAGTGGACCTGGAATGCGGCCACCAGTTCGTTCGGGGCTTGTTCGCCGGGGTTGTCGCCGTTGACCGCTCCCGGCAACGGGCTCTACAACGTGGGGGCCGGTAGTAACGTTGCAAACGTCTTCCAGCCGCGGTTTTCGTTCACGTACACGATCAATCCCGATACGGTGATTCGCGGTTCGGCCGGCAAGTATGCGCGCGCCGAAGGGTCATCCTATTACCAGTTCAATACCGTTCAGCAAAATCTCGCCTCGTTCATCGCGCAGTTCTATCCGTATGGCTTTCACACACCCGACCACGACATTTCTCCGGATACCTCGAACAACTTCGACCTCTCGCTGGAGAAGCACGTCAAAGGAACCCAGCTCTCCTATAAAGTTACCCCGTTCTACCGGAACACGAGCAATCAACTACAGTTCCAGGCAATCAATGCCGTGCAGGGTACCCTAGCGGGTTTCAACGTCGGCACGCAGGAGTCGTACGGGGTCGAGCTTTCGATGCAATACGGTGACTTTAGCCGGAATGGCTTCTCGAGTTTGTTCTCCTACACGCACACGCAGAACCGAATCCGCTTCAGCCCGATTAACGGGATTAACGTAATCGACGCGCTCAACACCCAGGTCGCGCTCTACAACTCCTACACCTCGGCGTGTGCGGGCGTGACCAGCCGGTCGCGGAACTGGCAAGCCTGCGGGAGCGGCGCCTACCCCGGCAACGCCGCGGCCTCGCTTGCCAATACGCAATCCGGTACCGGCAACCAAGGCAAACTGCAGATCCCCAATCCGTACTACCACGATGCACTGGAACCGCTGTTCGATCCGGGTGCATGGTATGCGCCATACGACGTGATCCCGAGCCCCTTCAACGCGGCCAACGGCTATGAAGTACCCGACGTCGCGTCGTTGATCCTCAACTACCGGCACGACAAGCTGGCCGTCACGCCGTCGCTGCACTATCTCAATGGATCGAGCTACGGTTCGCCGCTGGTCTGGCCGGGATACGTGCCGCAGTCGTGCTCGGCTGAACCCGACAAGACGCCGCTTACGCCGGGCAGAAGTTGCTCCGGTGGCTCGATCGGCGCGATCTTTCTACCCGATCCCTCCAGCGGGCGGTTCGACAACCTCGGCGCATTCATGCAGCCGGCGGAGCTTTCGCTCAATCTGCAAACCAGCTACGATCTGACGCCGCGGATGACGCTGACCGTCCAGGCCGTAAACCTCTACAACCGCTGCTTTCAACGCGGCTTCGCCTGGGATAACTCGGTGACGTGCGTCTACTCCAACCTCCCTTCGAATATTCTCGCGCCCGCCGGCAACTTCGTCAGGAATCCGCCCGCACAACTCAGATATCCGTACGGTACGTTTTTCAATATCACCGAGGTCGGAATCTCGTCGGTACTGCAGCCGTTCGGCTTCTTCGCCAACCTGAACCTCAAGCTCTGACGTGAGACGACGCGATTTCGTACGCGGCATCGGGATGGCGTCGCTCGGAGCGGCGATCGTCCCCGAGTTTGTCGCCTGCGGCAGCTCGCAAGCGCGCGGACACGACCAAATCGCGATTGTCGGAGCCGGCATCGCCGGCTTGGTCACCGCAATGCATTTGCGCGATGCCGGGATCGATGCGACCGTCTACGAGTCGTCGACCCGCATCGGCGGCCGCATGCATTCGGAACGGACATACTGGGACCAAGGCCAACATACCGAGTGGTGCGGCGCGATGGTGGACTCGCTCCACGTCAACATTCATCAGCTCGCGCGGCGATTCGGTATTGGTTTGCTCGATACGTACTCTTCGCGTCCGCCCCGTGCCCGCGACACCTGCTATCTCGACGGCCACTACTACTCGATGGTCGACGCCGATCGCGACTTTGCGAAAATCTACCCGATCCTGCAGGCGCAACTCAACGCAGTCGATCCGCTCACGACGTACGCAAACGCAACGCCCACCGCCCGGCGGCTCGACGCAATGAGTATGCGCGACTGGATCGTGCGTTACGTTCCGGGCGGCCTCGACACGCAACTCGGGCGGCTCATCAAAGAGTCGTACCGGAACGAGTACGGCCGTGAAATCGAAGAGCTCAGCGCGCTCAACTTGGTGGTGCAGCTCGGTCAACAGCGGTACTACGCGCAAAATCGCCAGATGAACGTGCTTGGATTTTCCGATCAGCGCTATATCCTAGCCAAGGGAAGTCAGGCGCTCCCGGAGGCGATCGCCGCCTGGCTGCCCGCCGGAAGCGTGCGCACCGGCCGGCGTTTGCTCGCGATTCGACGGGTCGCGAACGGCTCGTACGAACTGCGTTTCGACCACGACGGTGCGCGTGAAATCGTCTACGCTGACCGGGTCGTGCTGGCCATTCCCTTCATCGCGCTGCGCGCCCTGGACTATTCGGGGGCGAACTTCGATTCGGCCAAAGTCAACGCGATCGAAAATCTCGGTTACGGCTACCACACCAAGCTTCACATGCAGTTCGACCGGCGCGCATGGATGAGAACGCCGCATCCTTGGCCGGAGCCGACGACGGGACAGATATGGACGACCCTTCGCGTGCAGAGCGCGCTCGATTACTCTCTCGGCCAGCGTGGGCCGGACGGTCTTATCGAAGCCTTTACCGCCGCCGGTCCGGCGATGCTCGATACCCCGCCCATGCCGTATGCGAAGATCGGCGACTCCGCGGCCGTTGGCCGTCACGTCCGGCGCTTCTTCGAACAGCTGGATCGAATTTGGCCGGGCGTCAGCGCAACCTGGAACGGCAAGGCCACCTTTGGCAACGCGCAAGCTGACCCGAACGTCCTTGCGAGTTACTCGTGCTGGCTAGTCGGGCAGTATACGACGATCGCCGGTCACGAACCGACTGCGCAGGGGCGCGTGCATTTCGCCGGCGAGCACACGTCGATGGCGAATCAAGGCTTCATGGAAGGCGGCGCGGAGTCGGGGCTGCGCGCCGCCGGGGAAATCCTAGCTGACTACCGCATTCAAACGAAGCCCCCCCTGACATGGCATCGCCACGACTCATTCGCACGCGGAGCCTAGTTGCACATCGTCGGAACCGCTGGACACGTCGACCACGGAAAATCGTCTCTGATTGCAGCGCTCACCGGAACCAATCCCGACCGGTTGGCGGAAGAGCAGTCACGCGGTATGACGCTGGATCTTGGCTTCGCGCACCTGCGTTTTAATGACGACCTCGAGGGCGGAGTCGTCGACGTGCCGGGGCACGAGCGCTTTCTGCACAATATGCTCGCCGGCGCCGCTGGTATGGAGCTCCTCTTGTTGGTCGTGGACGTCAACGAAGGCGTGATGGCGCAGACGCTCGAGCACCTGCAGATTCTGCAGTTTCTCAACCTGCGACGGGTGGTCGTCGCGGTGACCAAGATTGACCTCGTCGATCCGGCACAGGTCTGCGAGGCGTGCCGGCGGATCCACGAGCAGCTCCAAGGTACGATCGCCGCCGTCGCGCCGATCTTTCCGGTTTCGGCCACGACCGGCGAAAATCTGGATGTGCTAAAGCTCGCGCTGCACGACGAACTGGCCGCAATGCCACCGCGCAATCCCAATGCCCCCGTCTATATGCCGATCGATCGCGTCTTTGCATTACCGGGGCTCGGCACGATCGTCACCGGAACACTGATGCAAGGCAGCATCGAAACGGGCGAAATACTCGCGCTCGAACCCGGTGGCGAACCGGCGCAGGCTCGCAGCATCGAGGTTTTTGGATCGGCCCGTAAGCGCGTTGAGGCCGGCTCGCGCGTTGCGCTCAATCTGCCGGGAATCGACCGGCGCGCGATCTCCCGCGGCCAAGCGATCGTTGGGCGCGAATTCTCTGCCCGTCAGAGCTTTCGGGTGCGGTTCGCTCCGCTGCAAAATGCACTGCCGCTGTTACGGCGCCGGACACCGGTGCGAGCCTATCTCGGCTCCGCCGAAATTCTCGGGACGCTCGTGACCGACGACGGCGGCGCGCACGGGCCGGAACTCCGCGCGCAGCTCTATCTGCGCGAGCCCGCAGTTGCGTTTCCCGGCCTGCGCTTCGTGCTGCGGCGTCCTTCACCGATGACGTTGCTGGGCGGTGGATACGTTGAAGTCGGCGATCTGGAGCCTCGTGCCGAGGAGGCGGTGCCGGGAGAGAGCGCGGTACTGACGGCGCTTCGCGAGCGCGAATTGCAGGCTGTCGATGCCGCCGCCGTCGCTGCCGCCGTCAATCTGCGCGAACCGGCGACGCTTGCGATCCTCGATCGACTGGTAGAACGTGGGGACGCGATTCGCGTGGCGCGGCCTGCAGCGTATGTCGCCGCGGCAGCCGCACGAACGCTGCTCGCCAACGCGCTAGCCCTTCTCGACGAAGCCCATCGCGAGGAACCCTGGGCCATGGGGTTGACCTCGGTCGCGCTGGCCCGCATGCTGCGTGTCCCCGAACCGCTCTTCGTACGCATCGTCGAACCATTTATCGAAGAAGGACGCCTCGTTAATCGGGGTGGTTACTATGCGGCGCTCGAGCATCAGCCGTCGCTGACGAGCGAGCAGCGCGCGTTCTTCGACTCGCTCGTCCCGCTCGACGAAGCGCAGCCATTCTTGCCGACACCATTTGCGACCGTCGCGGCTGCGGTCAAACGTTCGCGGCTGGTTGGCTGTTCCAAAGCGTTCGACACGATGCTCGCCAAGGGCACGCTCGCGAAAGTCGACGACGAGCTCTATCGCGGCTCGCAGATCGCCAAGATCCGCGCTCGCGTTGAAGCTCACTTACGCGAGCGCGGACGCATGACCGCCGCCGAGTTTCGGGATCTGCTGGGTACCTCGCGAAAATACGCCGTTCCCTTATTGGAATGGCTCGACGGTCACGGCGTCACGATTCGCGACGGCGACTATCGAATGCTCCGAAAAAAGTCGTCCTGACGCACTTACCAGTGGAATGCGCCCGCGGGGTGCGGCTTCACCCACACGATCAGATCCCAGATGGTCGGAAACTCGAAGATGGTTGCCACGAAGTTCGCGCTTGGAACCCGTCCGAGCTTGACCAGCGTGTCGGCTGACGGCTTCGAAATGCTTCCTCCGGCCGCGGCGAAATCGTTATTCCAGATCCATTGGTCGTACACCATCTTGCCGCTGTCGGGTTCTTTGACCACGAAATGCACGTGGCCGTTGAGCTCATACCAGCGGCCGGGATTGATGCCCCAAAGCTGCGGTCGCGGCTCCTGGTTCGGACGAAGCACGGAAAAGTCGGCGCCCAGAAGATTTCCGTCCTTGTCGTACCAAAGTTGGCTCGGATGCGTCGGATCGGAAGTCCATTGCTGGTTGGCGTAGCTGATCGCGCCGGTGTCGTCGGGGCTCGTATACCGGACGTAACCCGCCTTCTCCGCATCGCTTACATGCGGAAACCGAGCCATGAGGTCGCGTTGAACCGACTGGACAAACTGAGCCTCCGTCGGTGACAGCGGGCCCGTAAAAGTGGGGGCTTCGTCGGCGCGCGCTACAGCTGCGAATGCGAAAAAAGCCACCACCAGGGCGGCGGCCAGGCGTACTTTCATCAGACCTCTCTCTTCCTCACAGGTCAACTGACCGGTGGTAACGCGGCGTGCCGGGTGGTTGTGACGCCAGCTAGATAGGAAAGTACCCCCCCGGCGAACGACTTAATCCGCCTTTGGCCGCTCGGCGGCCAGGCCGGGGGGCTTTCCTATAAGTGCATCAGGGTAAGAATGCCGATCACGACCTCGACGGCGACCAGCGCGACCACCGCGACTTCGAGAAACTCGTCGCGCCGGCTGCGCGCCTGATCGCTGAAGAAGCGATACATCTCGCCGACGCTGGCGAGCTTGGTGTTGATTTGGCCCTGCCAGTCCACCAGGCCTAGACGCGTTGCCGCGGCACGATAGATACGCGCGTAGTAGGCGTCGCCGACGACCTTCAGCGCGTTGCTCGAGCGATCCATCAACTCGAGCACGTCAACGATGAGATAGCGCAGCGTTGCCGCCTGCTCGGCCTCGCGGCGCCCGCGCAGCGACCTGGGTGGGCCGGCCGGCTGCATCTTATAGATGCCGTCGAGTTCCCGATCGAGGAGCGCGTCGTAACTGCGCAGCTCCAGCAGTTGGGAGTTGGCGAACTCTAAGATATCCTCGATCGCGCGCGCGCTCTCTCGCCGGTCGTAGATGAAGGCGGTGTCCCATTGCACGATCGTTAGATCGTCCTCGTGGTAGGAAAAACGCATCCGCAGCGCCTCGTCGACTTCGGCCACCGCCAGCCGCTTGCGCTCGCCGAGCAACAGGCCCGCAAGGTCAACAGGGTGGTCGTCTAAGAGCGTCTCGGCATCGACGGTCTCTACGAAGCGCTCGATCTCGACGATGAGGTAATCTTCGACGAGTGCGGTGTGGCGTTCGTTCAATGCGTACCCGTATTCGTCGCAGATCCGCGTAACGGTCGATTCGGCGAACCGCAGGATGCGATCGTCGCTTCGCGCGCGTTCGACGAGCGTTGTGAGGTCGTTCCAGGTACCGGCTGCGGCGAAGGTCAGTCGAAGTGAGATGACGCCATAGTCGTAGAGCTTCAATCGCACCGAGCAGCGCAGGCCGTCGAAATCCGCTTCCGGCAGTTTCGCGACCAAAGGCGGCTCGGGAAACTGCAGATAGGGCTGCGCGTGCGGCCGTAGCGGAAGAACGGCGGGCGCGCGATTATCCCCGGCCAGCGCGCTCATCTTCGCCAAATCGATGGTGTCGGCGACGTCGAACAAGTAGTACGCTCGCACTGCGCCGCTGGCGATTTCGAGCATTGCAGCCGCCTTACGACTTTACGCGACGCGCTCCTTTACAGAGGCTGCGCGGCGCGAATGGGCAAAGAAGCGCCGATGCCGGCACGCTTTTCATTCCTCTGCAGTACGATCGTGCTCATCGCGCTGGCGTCGCCGGCGCGCGCCGAAACCAGTTCGAGCGGTTTGCTCGGCTTGAGCTACCGCGAGATCGGACCGGCGATCAGCGGCGGCCGGTCCACCGCCGTCGCAGGCACCGATCGCGATCCGCGCCTCTACTACGCCGGCGGGGCCGGAGGCGGCGTCTTCAAAACGACCGACGGCGGCGCTTCCTGGAGAGCCGTTTTCGACCGTGAACCGGTGGCGCCGATTGGAGCCATCGCGATTGCGCCGCAGGACGATCGCGACGTCTGGGTCGGAACCGGCGAAACGAATCCACGCAATGACGTAGAGGCCGGGAACGGAATTTACCATACAACCGACGGCGCCAGGAGTTGGCGGCGTAGCGGCCTCGAGCGTTCCGCTCACATCGCCGCCATCACGATCGATCCGCGCGATCGGCGCATCGTTGCAGTCGGCGTGTTGGGGCGCGTTTCGAGCGACGATCCCAATCGCGGCGTTTACCTCACGCGCGATGGGGGCACGCAGTGGACTCGCACGCTGTACGTCGGTCCCTCCAGCGGGGTGTCGTCACTGGTGCGGGTGCCGGATAGACCCTCGAGGCTTTTTGCCGGAGTCTGGCAGTTTCGCCGAACGCCTTGGAACCTCGAGAGCGGAGGCCCGCGCGGCGGCATCTATCGCTCTGACGACAACGGCAAAACCTGGCGCAAACTTGTCGGCCACGGTTTGCCGGCCGGGCTTACCGGACGAATCGGCTTGGCCGCTGGAACGCATTCGCGCATCTACGCGGTCATTCAAGCCCGCGCGGGCGAGTTGTGGCGCTCGGACGACGGCGGCGCTAACTGGAAGAAGATGCCTCATAGCCCGTTTCTCGGCGCGCGCCCCTTCTATTTTAGCAGCGTCTTCGTCGATCCAGCGAATCCGGATAGGGTTATCAATGTCGCTCTGATACTTTCGATGAGCACCGACGCCGGTCGCTCCTTCCATCCGATCGCCACCGGTGGCGGCTGGGATTATCATGCGATCTGGTGGTCTTCCGATGGTCAGCGCATCATCAACGGAAACGACGAAGGCGTGATCATCTCTTCCGACGGCGGCGCGAACTTCTGGCAGCCCTACGATCTGCCGTTTGCACAGCCGTACCACGTCGCATTCGATCGAGCGGTTCCGTACTACAATCTCTGCATCGGCCTGCAAGACGACAACACGTGGTGCGGACCCTCGACAAGCGACAACACGATCGGCGTGCTCAATCGGGATTGGTACCAGATCGCGCCCGGCGACGGGATGTGGGCCGTCTTCGACCCTAAGGACGCGAACCTGATCTGGTCTACCTCGACCAACTCGGACACCGGCCAGGTCTATCTCTTCGATCAGCGCACAAAACAGGCGTACGAAGTTTCGCCGGACGCGGAATCCAATGGCGAGCTGGCCGCCCGTGA
Organism: Candidatus Cybelea sp.; assembly: GCA_049696515.1. Classification (GTDB taxonomy): domain Bacteria; phylum Vulcanimicrobiota; class Vulcanimicrobiia; order Vulcanimicrobiales; family Vulcanimicrobiaceae; genus Cybelea. Next base: position 13,461 of record JBAVTZ010000092.1, read on the forward strand.
GCTCCGGAACCGATTCAACTGGGAGACGCCGCTGGCATTCACCAACGACGGTAAAGTCCTCGTCGGCGGCGACGCCGTCTTCGTGAGTGCCGACCGCGGACAAACCTGGAGCGCGATCAGTTCCGATCTCACGCGCAACGACAAGAGCAAACAGCTCGATTCGGGCGGCCCGATCTCCAACGACCAGTCGGGCGCGGAGTTCTACGATACGATCCTCTATCTGGCGACCACGCGACTCGACAACGGCATCATCTGGGCGACGACGGATGATGGATTGGTGCAGTTGACGCGCGACGGCGCTTCGACGGGCTCGGGGCAGCCTCGTTGGCGGAACGTTTCTCCTTCACCAGCGCTGGTACCGGCTTGGGGGCGCATCAGCTGCATCGATCCGGGGCGCTTTGCACCTGGGACGGCATTTATCGCCGTTGACCGCCACCTTAACGGCGACGAACATCCCTACGTCTTGCGGACCGACGATTACGGGACGACCTGGCACTCGATCGCCGGTGACTTGCCATCGGATCAGTTCGTGCGTGCCATTCGTCAGGATGTTCGCAACCCCGACGTACTCTATGCCGGAACCAACCGCGGAGTATGGGTTACCTTCAACGGCGGAGCGCACTGGCAATCGTTACGCCTCAACATGCCGGCAACGGCCATCTATGATCTGGAGATCCAACCCGATGCCGGCGATTTAGTCGTGGCAGCCCACGGACGCGGCGTCTGGATTCTCGACGACCTGCGCCCGCTGCAGGAGTGGAGCATCGCGCAATCTTCGGGCGTGACGCTCTTTGCTCCGCGCGACGCGTACCGGATGTGGCATTGGGCTCCGGTCAATACGTTTACCGATCCAATCCTGCCGCCTAATGAGTTTATCGGACCAAACGCGCCGTACGGTGCTATCCTTAGTTACAATCTTGCGAAGCCGGCCAGAGAAGTTTCGGTCGAGATTCTCGACTCCACCGGCCGCGTTGCGAAGCATCTCAACCGCGAAGATCTTCCCAAGCGCGCCGGAATCAATCGCACGAGCTGGGATCTCAACGAAGACGGTCCGGTAAAGTGGACCGGTACCTTCAAACTCAACCAGGGTCCCGACACGGGCGCTGAAGTCGTGCCGGGTACGTACACCGTGCGCCTCACCGTGGACGGGATCGTGAAGCAGCAGACGTTAACCGTGAGAGCCGATCCGCGGGATCCCGAGATCGCTCGGGCTCAAAGCCGGTATAGCTTCCTGATCGCACTTTACGACGAGTTGAGCGCCGTCAATACAATGCTGAATCAGATCGACGCTCGCCTGAAGGGCGCGTCGCCCTCGCAAGCGCCGGCGCTGCTCGCGGTCAAGCATCGCCTGACCTACGACCCGCAGAACATCGAGGACCTCAGCGGTCCCGCCAAACTGCGCGAGGACCTGATCGACTTGATATCGCGGTTGAGCACTTCGTTCCAAGCGCCGACGGCGACGCAACTCTCGCAGGCCGCCTCCGATAAAGCGCAATTTGATGCGATTTCGGCCGCGTACCGGCAGCTCTGACGAAGCGACGGGAGAGAAAAGGTCCATCCTGGAACCAACAGCGGCCGACGTTAAAGCATGGGTGAGAAATGAACGTAGAAAAGATGACGGAGCGCGTTGCCGACGCGCTCAATGCCGCGTATTCGCGCGCCCTTCACGAGCACAATACGCAAACTGCGCCCGAGCATATGCTGGCGGCGTTGCTGGAGCAAGAGCGCGGAATCGCTCCCGACATTCTGGCAAAGGCGGGGGCTGATCCGAAAGCGCTCGAGCGCAAGGTCGATGAAGCGATAGGCCGTCTCCCGCGCTTGAGCGGCGGGAGCGCCGATTCGGCACAAGTCACGCTCTCGCCCGAGCTGGCCCGCATCATGAGCGTCGCCGAGAACGAAGGCAAGGGGCTCCAGGACGACTATACTTCGGTCGAACATGTTTTGCTCGCGATGGCGCAGTCATCGGGTGAGGTGGGGCGACTTCTGCGCGGCGAGGGGCTGACCAAGGACAAGCTGCTGCAGGCGCTCCGCGAAGTCCGCGGCAATCAGCGCGTTACCACCAAGGATCCAGAAGGGACCTACAAGTCCCTCGAGCGCTATGGTCGTGATCTGACGCTCGAGGCGGAGCGCGGCAAACTCGATCCGGTGATCGGTCGTGACGAAGAGATCCGGCGCATCATCCAAGTGCTCTCGCGCCGCACCAAGAACAATCCGGTCCTGATCGGCGACCCGGGCGTCGGAAAGACCGCCATCGTCGAAGGTCTCGCGCAGCGGATCGTGCGTGGTGACGTTCCCGAGGGTCTAAAGAACAAACGCATTGTTTCGCTCGACATGGGCGCACTGATCGCCGGCGCAAAGTATCGCGGTGAGTTCGAAGAGCGTCTCAAGGCCGTCCTCAAAGACGTCGCCGCCTCCGAAGGACAGATCATCCTCTTCGTTGACGAGCTGCACACGGTCGTGGGCGCGGGCAAAGCCGAAGGCGCGATGGATGCCGGCAACCTGCTCAAACCGATGCTCGCGCGGGGCGAGCTCCACATGATCGGCGCGACCACTCTGGACGAATACCGCAAGTACATCGAGAAGGACGCGGCGCTCGAGCGGCGCTTTGCGCCGGTAATGATCGATCAGCCCAGCGTTGAAGATACAATTTCAATTCTCCGTGGGCTCAAGGAGAAGTATGAGGCCCACCACGGCGTGCGGATTAAAGACGCTTCGCTAGTTGCCGCCGCGACGATGAGCAACCGTTATATCACCGATCGGTTTTTGCCCGATAAGGCGATCGATTTAGTCGACGAGGCGGCAGCAAAGCTGCGCACCGAGATCGATTCGATGCCGCAGGAACTCGACGAAGTCTCGCGGCGGATTTTGCAGCTCGAGATCGAGCGTGAAGCCTTGCGCAAGGAAGACGATAGCGCGAGCCACCGTCGCTTAGAACAGCTCGAAAAAGAGCTGGCTGCATTGCGTGAGGATCAGACCAGGCTGCGCGTTCGGTGGGACGCCGAGAAGAATGCCGCCGTAAAGTTACGCCAGCTTCGCGAGCAGATCGAGCTGACCAAAGTGCAGATCGAGCAGGCCGAGCGCCAATACGATCTCAACCGCGTCGCCGAACTGCGTTACGGCACGCTCGCCCAACTGCAAAAAGAGTTGAGCGCCGAGGAGGAGCGTCAAGCCCACAAAGATGGAGGGCGGCTCTCCAAAGAGGAAGTCGACGAGGACGACATCGCCGGCGTGATCGCGCGTTGGACGGGCATTCCGGTTGCGAAGCTTCTCGAGGGTGAGAAAGAGAAGCTTTTGCACTTGGAAGACGAGCTTCACCGGCGCGTCATCGGCCAGGACGAAGCCGTCGACGCGGTGGCCGAGGCGGTGCTGCGCTCCCGTTCCGGTCTCGCCGATCCCAATCGCCCGATCGGCTCGTTCATCTTCCTCGGGCCGACCGGAGTGGGAAAGACCGAGCTGGCGCGCGCGCTGGCCGAATATCTTTTCGACGACGAGCGGGCGCTGATTCGCATCGACATGTCCGAGTATCAGGAGAAGCACACCGTCGCGCGATTGCTCGGCGCACCTCCGGGATACATCGGTTTCGAAGAGGGCGGCCAGCTTACCGAAGCGGTGCGTCGCCGGCCGTACTCAGTCATTCTCTTCGACGAGGTCGAGAAAGCGCACCCCGACGTTTTCAACGTATTTCTGCAGATTCTCGATGACGGACGCCTTACCGACGGTCAGGGGCACACGGTGGATTTCAAGAACACGATCGTGATTATGACCTCCAACATTGGCAGCCATCGCATTCTCGACTACAAAGGATCCTTCGACGGCGCCGATTATGCGATCATGCGCGCCACCGTCCTCGATGAGATGCGCCAGCATTTCCGTCCCGAGTTTCTCAACCGCGTCGACGAGATCATCGTCTTCCACGCGCTCACCGAAGAAGAGCTGATGAAGATCGTCGATATCCAGCTTCAGCGCTTGCGCCACCGATTGGCGGAACGGCGCATCACGCTGGTGCTCTCGGATGCGGCGAAGCGCCACATCGTCAAAGTCGGCTACGACCCGAACTATGGCGCGCGTCCGCTCAAACGCACGATTCAAAAGGAGCTCGAAACCCCCCTCGGGAGAAAGATCCTTGCCGGCGAGATCAACGAGGGCGATACGGTGGACGTCGGTTTCGACGATGCCCGCGGCGAGCTGACATTCCAAATCGGCGAGCGCGTAGCCACCCCCGCCTAGCCAATCATGTCATCCTGAGCGGAGTCGAAGGATGCGCTGGCCATTTTGTCATCCTGAGCGGAGTCGAAGGACGCGTTGGCCTTTTTGTCATCCTGAGCGGAGTCGAAGGACGCGCCGCCCTCGTAAGCCGTGAGCGAGCGGAGCGAGTCGCAGGGCGATAACCACTTCAAAGGCGTAAGAAGGTGGGATGCTAATTGCGGCTTTTACGCTCGCGCAGATTCTGAGCTATCCGTTTCCGTATGCGCCGGTTCGCGATGCGCGCGGAACGGCGATCGCGTATGCGCTTGATCAGAAGGGCGTACGAACCTTGTGGTTTGCTCGAGCGCCTGATTTCGAGCCGAGGCAGCTCTTTTCGTCGGGGGCCGATGATGGCCAAGAGCTGACCAACCTCGCCATCTCCAACGACGACGCGCACCTTGTATACGTGCGCGGCGGGGATCACGATGCGAACTGGCCGCTGCCGCTGCAGCCCAATCCCGCATCGAACCCGGCGGAGCCGGATATGCAGGTCTGGTCGGTCGTGACCGGGGGCGGTCCGCCAAAGCTGCTGGGCAGCGGCGACGCACCAGCGATCTCACCCGACGGCACGCGCGTCGCTTTCACGAATGGCGGTGCTGTGATGCTGGCCCCTATCGACGGCAGCGCCGCGGCAAAGCGTTTGTTCTTCGATCGCGGCGAGGATTCGGATTTGCGCTGGTCGCCGGACGGAAGCGCGCTCGCCTTTGTCTCGACGCGTACCGACCATAGCTTCATAGCAGTCTATCGCAGCGACGGAACGCCGATCCAGTATCTGGCACCCACCACTTCGCAAGATATTATGCCGCGCTGGTCGCCTGACGGCAAAGCGGTTGCGTTCGTGCGCGTTGGGGGAGACGGCGGTCCTCCACAAAATCCGCTCAACTGGACTCCGACGCCGTGGCAGATTCGGGTCGGCGACGTGCAAAGCGGGGGTGCGCGGCGCGTCTGGGCGAGTGGCAACGGTTTGCGCGACTCGCTGCCGCAGAGTGGAGGCGGCCCGCTCTTGGAGTGGGTTGGCGATAACTCGCTGCTTTTCAACAGCGAACGCGATAACTGGCCGCACCTGTATGCGATATCGGCGAGTGGCGGCGCAGCACGCCTGCTGACGCCAGGCAACTTTATGGTAGAGGACGTCGCGGTAGCGCCGGATCGCGGGTCGGTCGTCTACAGTGCCAACGCGGGATCGAACCCAGGGGACGACGACCGGCGGCACGTCTTTCGGGTCGACGCGCGGAGCGGCGCCGTTACGCAGTTGACCAGCGGCGCGAGCAGCGAATTCGAACCGGTCGCGCTGGCCGGCAGCGGCGTTGCCTTCAATCGCACGACCGCGCAACAGCCGCCACTCGTCACGCTTCTCTCAGGCGGCGAGCGGCGCGAGCTCGATTCGCTGCCGAGTGGATTTCCTTCTGCGCAACTGATCGTTCCGCAAGAGGTCTCATTTCGCGCGCCCGACGGAACCTTGGTGC
>JBAVTZ010000093.1:0-12665 GCA_049696515.1 Candidatus Cybelea sp.
CAAAGTGCCAAGCTCCCGTACGACCTTGCCATTGACGCGCACGCTGCCGCGCGAAATCAGCGCATCCGCGTGTCGCCGCGATGCGACCCCCGCGCCGGCTAAATATTTGTTAAGGCGAATGCTCGGCACTTCCTGACGCAACGCCATATCGGACATAGGCGCTTCGAAGCCGGCCGTCGCTTCGCATCCATGCTCCGCTCCTACTGCTCCACTTTTTCGGGAGAACGAGTTTTGAAGACCACATCCTAGGGTGCCCGAAATAGCCGGAGCCTTCTCATCGCCGACGTCCGACGCGGCGATGCGTCAGGTGAACCTAATACTTCCCGTTGCCGGTGTCTTCGCGGCCGCGCGACATCGAGAGCGCTTCTTTGGTGACCGACTGCAGGAACTCTTCGTTGGTGCGCGTTTGGGCCATCTTGTCGAGGATGATCTCGGTAATGTCACCGGTGTTGAGCACCGCCGTGGCGCGACGAAGCATCCAGATCTTGCGCATTTCGTCGGGTGAGAGCAGCAGTTCTTCGTGACGCGTTCCCGAGCGCTTGATGTCGATTGCCGGGAAGACGCGCGACTCGGCCAGCTTGCGAGTCAGGTCGATCTCCATGTTGCCGGTGCCTTTGAACTCTTCGAAGATCACGTCGTCCATCTTCGAACCGGTCTCGATCAGCGCGGTCGCGATAATCGTGAGCGAACCGCCCTCTTCGATCTTGCGCGCCGCACCGAAGAAACGCTTGGGCTTGTGCAGCGACGCCGTATCGAGGCCGCCCGACAGCGTACGCCCCGAACTCGCCACAACTTGGTTGTAGGCGCGGGCAAGGCGGGTGATCGAGTCGAGTAGGATTACGACGTCCTTGCCGAGTTCGACGAGGCGTTTGGCGCGCTCCATCGCGAGTTCGGCAACAGTCGTGTGGTTCTCGGGATGCTCGTCGAAGGTCGAGGCTACCACCTCGCCGTCGATCGTACGCTGCATGTCGGTAACTTCTTCGGGCCGTTCGTCAACGAGCAGCGCAATGATGTGAGCGTCGGGGTGATTGATCGATATTGAGTTGGCGATATTCTTGAGGAGCGTCGTCTTGCCGGCCTTTGGGGGCGAGACGATCAGGGCGCGCTGACCTTTGCCGATTGGCGAAAATAAGTCGATGACGCGCGTCGAAAGTTGGGTAGAGCGCACTTCGAGTTTGAAACGCTCTTGCGGATAGATTGGCGTCCCCTTTTCGAAGGTGCGCCGGCCCTTTATGGCTTCGGGATCGAATCCATTCACTTTGTCGACCCGAATCAAGCCGTAGTATTTCTCGCTTTCCTTCGGGCGGCGCGCCTGACCCTCTACCATGTCTCCGCGCCGCAACTCGAAGCGGCGTATTTGCGATTGACTAACGTAGATGTCGTCGTTGCCGATGTAGTATCCGGCGCGGCGAAGAAAGCCGTAACCTTCAGGCAACACGTCAAGAATGCCGCTGGCCACCTCAATGCCGGAGCGCGCAATTTGCGCCTGCACCAGTAAGGTGACGATTTCGTCTTTCTTAACTTTCGCGGGGGTGGGAATCTCGACTTCCAGCTCTTTTGCGATCTCGACCAGCTCGGTCTTCGTTTTCTCCGAGAGCTGGGCCGCGGTTAGGAGCGGCGGCGTTTCAAGCTGCGGCAGCTGATCGTGAAATGCAGCAGCATGTTGCGGGAAGTGGTGCCGGCGACGTGCGCGCCGGCGGCGTCCTCCGCCGCCTTGCTGAGGGCGCAGATCGTTGTTGGGGCGATGTTCCGTTTGCAGAAGAGTATCTCTCTATCATAGAGCCGTACGCGCCAAGCTTCGACGATCGAGGGCGAGGCGAGGCTGCCGTCGCAATCAGATCGGTGGCGTGAACGTCGGGGGATGTCAAAGAATGTCGCGGCTATCAGCAAATCGATTGCGACGCGACGCGAACACTATATCACAGCCACATCGAGTGTTCAAGCCGGACTCAAGCGAGCGGGTCCGCTGACGAAGGGGCTTCCGGCCGCGTAGAAACGCAGCCGGCGCTCTGCCGCTCGAGTCAGGCCGATTCGCCGGCTGCGCCGTATGCGCACGGTGGCCCCGTCTGCGGCGGCAAGCCAAAGGCGCGGATCGGCGAAGAGATCGACCCCGTCCAAGGAGCGATCGATCTCGAGTGCACGGCATAAACGTCCTGGACCGCGGCAGAGATCGCGCTCGGTCTGCACCCCACGTCGCTCGCGCATAAGCGCGAGGCCCTCGATGGGCTCGAGCGCGCGGACGAGTACGCCGGCTCCCTCTCCGTCGGGTTCGCTGGATAAATTGAAGCAGAACGACGTGCCATAGATCTGATAGACGTAGGCGCGATGCGGCGGCCCGAAAAGGGTCGCGTTGCGAGGACTCTTACCGCTATATGCGTGACACGCTGGATCTCCCGGGAGATAGGCTTCAGTCTCGACGATGCGTCCGGCGGTCATTCCGTCGTCGCTCTCGCGCACCAAAACGCAGCCCAGCAACGCCGTTGCGAGCTCTGGCGTTTCGATTGGCAATGCCGCCGGCACTAGCCGGGTAAACGTCATGCCGCAAGATTCAGTGCCACCTCGGCGCGTGCCCTTTGCGCGAGTTCGTCAGTCGATCCAAGCTGCACGTCGCATGCTTCCAGCGAGTTGAGAACGCAACGCAAGCGGACGTACGGAAGTACGAGCGTTCCAGGAAGATCACTTCCCGCCGCGATCTCTACGACGAACCGCGCATCACCCAGCACGAAGCGAACGCGTCGAGTACCGCGCTTCAGTAATGCGCGCGCCACGGCGGTTAGCGCGGCATATCCAGCCGCTCGATCGGAATGCGGCGCCGGCTCGGCGGTTCGGAAAGCAAGGCGCAACAGCTCTTCTTTTGCGCCGCTCACCCGGGCGTAAGCTAAGCCGCTTCCTCGCGAATCACAGGCATAGCCGATCGTTGCCTCCACGCCGGCATTAGCACCTCGAATCTTTCCCATCGCATGTACCCCTGAACCTATTCTATATCGAACGTATGTTCGAGGTCAAGCGATCCGGGCCGGGCGCAATAGGCTCGCGTAAAGGCTCAACATACGGTCGATTTGCCCGTCGATCGCAAACCGCTCGGCGGCGCGTTTCGCGGTCCTGAATGCTGTCGGATTGCCTCCGGAGGGAACGCCCTGAAAGGCGCTTGCGAAGGCTGAGGCGGTTGGGGGTACCAGTATGCCGGCCTCTCCGAGGACATCCCGATTCTGAGGCGCATCGGCCGCAATGACGAAGGCGCCTGCCGCTAGGGCCTCGGCTTGCACCAGACCTTGGGTTTCGGTCGTGCTCGGCATCACGAACGCGTCGGCGCTGGCGTAGAGATTTGGCAGGTCATCGCGCCGGACGATGCCCAGAAAGCGCGTTTGCGCGGCCACGCCGTATTCGCGCGCCCGCTCCTCAAGCTCGTTCCGTAATGGGCCTTCTCCGGCAAGTGCGAGCTTGAGCGACGAATCATTGGCATGAGCCAACGCTCGAAAGAGTAAATCGATGTTCTTCTCTTTCGCCAGCCGGCAGACGCAGAGCAGCAGCCGGTCCCCCGGCCCCGCGCCGAGGCGCGCCCGCACTTCTTCTTCTCGGCGACCGGCGCCAAAGCGAGCAACGTTAATGCCGCTGGGAACGATCTCAAGGCGCACAGTGACACCGAGCTCGCGAAGACGCGTCGCCATGGCCAGCGTCGGCACTACAACCGCGTCGGCGAGGTTCGAAAACCTTCGAGTGAGTTGCGATGCGGCAAAACGCGTGGCATTCGGTTCGAAGGGAACGTAATGCGCGTAAGCTTCGAGCTGTGTGTGATACGTATAGACCAGCGGCATGCCGTAGCGGCGCGCATAACGCATCCCCATCCAACCCGTGACAAACGGGGAATGAACGTGCACTAGCGAGAGCTGCTTGATGACGCCGCTAACGTTACGCCGGCTGATCAGCGGCAGTGTCAATCGATAGGGCGAGCGCGTCGGCAGTGGGAGCGAGGGCATTCGCACGACGGGGCCGCCGGCTTCGGCATAACCGGGCGCGCTTGGTGCAAAGCAGTAGACTTGATGGCCTCGGCCGCGGAGGCCGTCGGCTAGAGCCTCGACCGCCTCGACGACGCCATTGACGACCGGCCGGTAAATCTCGGTGAAGAGCCCGACGCGCAGGCATTCCATGCCGGTCGTTTCTTCGCGCCCCCTTTCCTGAAGCCCGGCGGCCGCCGGCCGCGCCCGCAAGGCAAAAAAGAAGGATAGTCCTCCTAAGGTATGACTTTCGGCATATTCGGGTAACGGAACCGATGTGCTATAGTGCCCGAACCAGATCAGCCTGCCAATCAGAGTAGCGAGCAGGCTCAGGGCGTTTTCGTCGGATCCGTTGCCAGCGGCCGTAATGCGCCGCTTCCCAAAGACCGACTCGCCGTTCATCGTTTAGTTTCTCTGCGTGATGTAGAGCGGCAACCTTGACGCGGGCCGGGAGAAGAAAGGAACTACGGATTGCTAGGACGCGTGCTCTGCACCGCTTTTATTCTTGCCGGGTTCACCGCGGCTTCGGTCTCCGCGGCCTGCGCGCCACGCTTCGCAACGTCCATCACCCGAGTAACGTGGCATCGTAATGGCGTGTTGACCTGGGAACGTCTCGAGCGCCGCGCGCTCCGCCAACCGACCGTCGCCCGTCTGAGTCCGTCGCTGGCTCCGGGAGAATCGAAGGTCATCGCGCGGGGCACTCCAGGTCTGCGCGACGTCAAGGTTCGCTACACGCAGCGCGACGGCGGCCCGGTCCACCAGCAGCTTCTTTCGTCCCGAGTTCTTCGCAAAGCCAAGCCGCGCATTATCGCCGAAGGGATCGGTCAAATTCCGCTTGCCGACTTCGTCGCCCATGGGGTGGCGCGGATGGCGTATATGGCGCACGGCGCGATGGCAATGGTCGCCACCGCCTATAGCGGCGATTGTGCCGGGTGCGGCGGCCGAACCGCGAGCGGACGCCCCGCGGGATATGGCGTCGTCGCCGTGGACCCCCGGGTTATTCCGCTGGGAACTCGCTTGTACATCACCGGCTACGGGCTCGCCGTGGCGGGTGACACCGGCGGCGCGATCGTTGGGAACCGCATCGATCTCGGCTTCGGCTCGGAACGCCAGGCGATGCTCTTCGGCCGGCGAGCCGTCACCGTCTATCGGCTCTAGCTCCTAGCGTAAAATAGCGGGGTGTCGAGTCCCCGTCAGCTGCTCGCCAAAGCCGGAATACGTCCCAAGAAGCGATACGGTCAAAACTTTCTCGTAAACGCGCCGGCCGCGCGTCAGATCGCGCGCCTTAGCCTGGCGGGCGCGCCGGCAGAAATGCGCACGCTGGAAATCGGTGCCGGCACCGGCGTGCTGACGCAAGCCCTCCTTGAGCAAGGCGCGGAACTGACGGCGCTCGAGATCGATCCCGATCTGGTAGCGCTGCTCCGCGCGAACGCCGATTTAAACGCCGCCCGGATCGTCCAATCCGATGCAATGGCTTTTGATTATCTCGCGTGGGCGGAGGGGCAGCGTTGGCGCGTGGCCGGCAACCTGCCATACAATATCGCAACGGCGTTAATTCTACAGCTGATCGAGTTGGAAGGCGGTCCGGATTCGCTTACCGTCACGGTGCAGAAAGACGTCGCAGACCGTCTCGCCGCAGCACCCGCTACGCCAGCATACGGCAGTCTCTCGGTCGCGGTACAATATGCGATGCACGTCGAGCCTGCATTTACGCTCGCCCCGGGATCGTTTTTTCCGCCTCCCAAGGTACGTTCAAGCGTTGTACGGCTTGTACGACGTGCCGAGCCTGCCGTGCGTACGAACGATCTCGCTCTCTTTTGGAAGGTCGTGCGTGGCGCGTTCGCGTACCGGCGCAAGACGCTCGCCAACAGTCTGGCGCTCGCACTCGACTTCGATCGAGCGACGATTGCGCGAGCCCTGACGCTTAGCAACCTCCCCCCGGAGCTCCGTGGTGAACGACTCGATCTCAGCGATTTCGCCCGCTTGGCCGACGCGCTGGCCGAAGGATAGTTTCAAAAGCCTGTGGACGTGGCTGCTGGCCGGGTTCATGGCGTCGCTCTTCATCGCCACGTCTATCTTGTCGCTGACCGTTCAAACGCCGAAAAATGTGTCGGCGCTCGACGTGGACTTTCTGATCCTACTTCAGTTCGCGTTCGAAAGCGTGCTGGTCGCCATCGTGCTCGCGGCGTTACCCTCGCTCTCGAAGTTCAGCCTGCGGGAGCTCGGTTTTCGCGTACCGAGCTTGGCGACGGTAGGAATCGCGGTGATCGGGGCAATCGCCATGATCATCGTCGCAAACGGAAGCGCCTCGCTGATCGGCTATCTCGCACACAGCCAGCATCAGCAAGACATCGTGCAGATATTCAAAGAGATCCACAACCGCTCCACCATCATTCTCTTTGCCGCATTTGCGATTCTCTTCGTGCCCTTCGCCGAGGAGACGCTCTTCCGAATCTTCTTCTTCAACCTGGGAATGCGTTACGGGGGTTTTTGGATGGGTGCCGTCATCAGCGGCGTCCTCTTCGGAATGGCGCACGGCGATGTCTACGCCGCGCTGCCGCTCGCTCTCGGAGGCATCATTTTATGTGCGGTTTACTATCGCACGCGCAACGCTTTCGCCTCGATGATAACCCACGCGCTCTTCAACTCGTTGTCCATCGTCTTACTCTTGGTTGCGCCGAAGCTTACGCAATAAAGGTTCGAGCGGCTTCGACGATCGGCTCCACGCCGATTGTCGGCGTGTCGAGATAGACCAAACGATGCCGCAACGACGGCGGCTTGGTCGTCGTCGCCGGACGCCGGTCAAATCCGCGATCGCGCACGTAGCGCCCGACGAGGTGAATTGCTTCGGGATTGGGCTCGTCGTACCAATCCGGATGATGCGCGAGCCAGAGACCGATCGTCGGCACGCCGCCGCGAGCCAAGGTTAGGTGCAGCGGGCCGGCCGGAATTCCCACAAAGAGATCCGTGCGTTGCGCAAGCGCCTTGTACAGCCGCGCAAACGGTTCGCCGGCATCCGCGAAGAGGGCGCGGAATCCGGCCACGCCTTCGCCGAGATTCTCCTCATCCATCGAGATAAAGCGCCAGCGGGGAGAGTCGCGCTGCATCGCGGCAACGAAGCCGCTCGCTTCCGACGAATCGCCCCAATTCTTGCGAGCCGCCGTTACACCGGTGCGGGAGATCACGCACACGCGCGTGCCGGGCGGCGCAAACCTCGCAAGCCGCTCGTCAACGAGTCGCTGCGTGGGAGGCGGCGGCGCAAAGTCGATTGCGTTGCGGAGCGGCACGGCCAGATCGAACGAGTCCAGATGCGCGGGACGCACGAGCAATCGGATGAGATTGCGCGCTTTGGTATGAAACGGATAAGCGGTGCGCCCCTCGGTCTCGGGATAATCGGTCCAAAGTAAGATCTCGGGAGCAAAACGCCTCACGGATTCGTCGAGCGGGGCTGGGAACTCCACCTCTCTGCTTCGGCCGTCGCACCGCCGCAAGGTGAGACCGAGATCGCGCAGGCCGTATTCGGCGCCGTCGCTCGGCGCGCGGACGCCGCTGAAGAGCGGCAGCACGCGCGTGTTTCCCTCCATCACGCTGACGTAGTCGTCGCCGAAACGCGTGATCGCGTACTCGTTCGATGGTTCCAAGAAGGGCGCGATCTCGCCGAAATGCACCCAGTCGCCCATTCCGTGCGGCCAATAGATCAGAACGCGCGCGTCACGAAGCGCTGCGAAGCGCCCTCGATCCTCACGCATCGCCCGGAGGCGGAGGCGCGCGCCCTCGTTCACTGTCGTACCGGCACGCCGCCGCAAAGCATCGGTGGCATACGCCCCATCAGGCTTGCAAAAAAAGCCGATGCGTTCGTATCGTAGGCCGGACAGCCCGGGAAGCGCGGATCTGAATGCGGATCGAGCCGTACCTGCGGGTTGGAAGCCGCCACCGCCCACACGCCTTCGTCACGACGGAAGAGCAAAACCGGCTCTTTCCCGTCGCGCAACGCGACCGCGCGGGCGTACGCTTGCCAATCAACAATATACGGCCAGCGACCCGGGCGCAGAACCGTGTCGTTGAAAATCAGCACCATGACGACCAGCGCGCAGGGGATCAAGGCACGCGCAAAACCTGGATAGCGTCGGACGCCGAACGCTGCGGCAACGGCGGTCGCGGCCAAAAGGGGCCCCACATAGTGCGAGCCGATGCGGCTGGGCTCGTAATTCCACGGCTGCATGAAAACGATCTCGGCAAGCAGCGGTGCACCGAGTAGCAGCCATCGGCCGATTGCGACCGGCGCGAAGGCGAACGGCGCGAGCAAGAGCAGAACCAACGAAATCTTGCCGAATGGATCGTGTATCGCCAGCCCATAATGGGGATCGTTCGGCCGCGCCGCCAACATCCGCTCGACCGCCCAAAACCCGACACCGTTTATCAGCGCTAAGCCGCCAAGCAGAAAGCCGATGCGGCGGTCCCACCAAAGCGCACACGCGGCCGCAAACCAGAGCACGAAGAGTATCTGATCTTCCTTCAATCCCATCAGCAGTTGAACGAGGATCAATGCCGCCCAGAGCAACCGCTTACGGACAGCCAGCGCAGCGCCGAAGACCAGTAGCGGGACGAAGACGTTCTCGGAAAAGTTATCGTAGGCGAGTCCTTGGGCTGCCGGCGTCAAGAGGTAGGCAATGCCGATCAGGTTTGCCGGCGCCGGCGCGATACCGAGCTCGCGCGCGAGCAGCACGAGCGGAATCGCCGCCAGCGCCACCGCGAGAACTTGCACCGCGATCAAGGTTTCGGCGCGCGGGAACAGCGCGACTAATGGAACCAACGATATCAGCGCCCAGGAGTCATGAACCTCGAAATGTTGTTTCCACTCCCCGTAGTTCCATGAAGAACCGTGCTGCAAATTGACCAGCGTCTGCAGATAGGTTCCCAGGTCCGCACCATATCGCAGCGCGTAGAGCCGATTCAGATCCAGCGCAATATAGACCAGCGCGAAAACCGCCACCGCTAAATATATCGCGCGCACGCTCGTAAGCTCTCAGAAGTCCGCGAAGGGGATGGCCGCCTCGAAGCCACCCGTCGCTCCGCATCCGTGCTTTGCTCCTACTGCTCCACTTTTTCGGCAGAACGAAGTTTTGAATTTCACATCCTGTGAAGGCCGAAAAAGCTGGAGCCTTCTCATCGGCCATCCCCTTCGCGGACTTCTTCGGGAATATCTTTCTCTCTTCGCACGCGTTCGACGATTGCGCGCAGGCGTTCGATAAACTCTGCGGGCGAGAACTTTTCGGCGTGAGCGCGTAGCCGCTGCGAATCGAACCGCGACGGATCGAAGGTTCGCAGCGCTTCTGCGAGCGATTCCGGTGACGGCTGGTCGAAGAACAGGCCCGTTTCACCTTCGACGATCGTTTCGAGCGCGCCGCCCCCGCGATATGCGATGGTTGGACGGCCGGCGGCGGCGGCTTCGAGCGGAACCAGCCCAAAGTCTTCTTCACCGGGCACGATCGCGGCTCGCGCGTTCCCGAGAAGGTCGTTGAGACGCGCATCCTCGACGTAGCCGAGGAGCGTTGAAGTGGTGCCGCGCGCACGTTCGCGCAGCGATTCCTCCGCTGGACCGGTTCCGGCAATCAGGAGGCGAACGCCCGCGAGTGATGCGGCTGCAATCGCGAGCTCGATACGCTTATACGGTAGAAGGCGGGAGGCGATGGCGAAGTAATCGCCGCTTCCGCTTCCGATACTGAAGCGATCCAAATCGACTGGGCAGTGCAGGATGTCGCAGTCCCGCTGGTAGTATCGGCGAATCCGCTCGGCAACGTTATGCGAGTTGGCGATGAAACGAGTCGGGCGCGTGGCGGCGACCCGATCCCAGGCCACCATCCGTTCGACGAGCGGACGCGCCAGCACCGGGGGAACTTTGGCGCCACGAGCCTGCCCGAGCGCACCCACGTAGTCGTCATACGCGAATGCGAAACGGCTGACGGTGTTGATATAGCAGATGTGGACGGCTCCCACGGGAACGCGCACACCCTTCGCCCAGGCGGTCGTCGAGCTTACGATCGCGTCGTAGCCGGAGAGGTCGAACGCCTCGAACGCGCGCGGATACAGGGGCGCAAGCGCGCGAAAGTACCGATTGGCGAACGGAATTCGCGCCAAATGAGAGCAGTGCACTCGAGCTGCGGGGAACAGGTCCCCAACGACGCGCTCGTCGTAAAGCGCGGTGTAGATCGGCGCTTCCGGCCACGCCTGGGCGATCCGGGCGAAGACGCGCTCCGCCCCCCCACGTTGATTTAGGTAGTCATGAACTAGTGCGACTCGCATTCACTGGCAACGAGGCCGTTAGTCCTGTAGGTTGGTGCCGCGGGGAAGAACGAGCGCAATCGTTGGGTTTCCGAGGTAGGTGCGCGCGACGCGTTGGACGTCGTCCGGGGTCGTCGCGGCAATCGCTTCCAAGGCACGGTTGATGAAATCGGGCGAGGCACTCTCGCGCGAAAAAACCGCCGCCAGCCAAGTTCGCGTTTCGAGGGTGGTGGCATCGCTCGCAAAGTCGCCTGCCGCCTCGGCTTTGAACTCTTCGATCGAGCCTTGAAGCCGGGTGGCTGCGAGCACGTTAACGACCGAAAGCGCGGTTGCGAAAGCCCGGCTCGGGTTCCCGATCAATCCTCCGTTGACGTAGAGGACCAAGCTCGCGGGCGCGCGATCGTAGGCGTAAACCGCGCCCACCGAGCGCGACGCAAACGTCGGCGAAACGACGCCGGGAACTTGAGCGATATCCGATAGCGTTCGCCGAACGAAGGCCGCCAGCACCAGCATCGGGCCGAAATCCTTGCTGTCGATCCGAGGTGCCGGATACTGCGCAACCAGCCATGGGGACGAAATATCCCGATGCGCCACGATCTCGTGAGTTGCGCCGCTCAGCGTCTGCACGCGAACGTGCACCGGTGTGGTCGTCCCTGGAGCGAGTGCCGTCGCGAGCACCGAAAGCGCATCGGGCGCGAGGCTGTCGAGCCGGCCCGCGGCACTGATCAATGCGCCACCGCTGTGATAGTAGGCCCGATAAAACGCTCTCGCGTCGGGAGCAAAGAATTGCGCCAGCGAGGCCGGAGTGCCGAGTTCCGGCAATCCGGTATTGGCCTGCGGCGACGACGCCGCATTGAGCATGTCGAGGCCGACTTGAAGCGCTTCTTGTTGGCTTTGCGCGATCTGACGGGCCAGCGCGGAACGCGCGTCGCGAATGGTCGCAGGCGAAAAGTCCGGCGCGGCAATCGCGCTGCGCAGCAGCTCGAGAACGGCGGGTGCATCGGCCGCGAGCGCCTCGACGTAAAACCGCACGTCGCCCGGATCCACCGTAAAGTGCACCGACCCGCCGCGTGCCGCAATCCCTTCCTCAAGGGGAACCGGCGGCGTCCCCACCGGCGTGCGCATGATCGTCTCCGCGACCAATGCGGCCAAACCACTCTGTTTCATGGTTTGCCGATCGAGTCCGGCCCGTACGATCAATGTGACCCCGACCAGCGATGCCGAGCTGTCGAGTTGGCGCACGATCGTGGTACCGCCGACGTTCTCCACGCTTGGCGAAACAACGCCCGAAGCGCGCGAACCCATCGGCACGATCGCGATTGCCAGCACCGCGCAAAGAGCAAACAAAGGTGCCGGTCTCATTGGGGCGATCCCTTCTCGGGAGCAGGCACCGTCAAGTTGACGACGACTGGGTTTTGCAGATAGTGACGCACGATCTCGGCAACATATTGGGGATCGAGGGCCCGCGCGGCCCGCTCGTAGTTTCCGTTTCCGATCCCGGGAGCGTAATCCAGATTGCCTTCGACGGTATACCAGCCGAGATTGTCGGCCCGCTCCTGCGGCGTTTGCGTATCGGAAGCGACGTGATAGAGAAACGCTTCGCGGGCCGCATTGAACGTTTGCGGATCCATCGGCTGCTGGAGCGCCGTGAGCGCTTCGAGCACGCTCTTCTCGGCCTGCTTCTCGTGGTCGCCGCCGATCGTCACGACCATGACGCCGGGATCGTGCAGCGTAATGAACTGACCGACGACGAGCGCGTCGCTTTCGGACCGATCGAGCGCTTTCGAAACGACGCCGCTCTGGTCTCGGAAAAGATAGTCGGCTACGAAGTCCAAGGCGGTCGCAGCCTTCTCATCGGTGATCGGCGGACCAACCCATGCCAAGCCGACGCCGTCAACGGCGCCCGAGGCTGTGGTCGACCCGGGGCTCCCCGCGAGCCTGGAATCGTAGGGCGTATCCATCGTTCCTTTGCCATTCCCGTCGGTGACCGCGGCGATGCTCGAAGCGTCCACGTTGCCGGTCAGGGTCAATACCGAATTTTCGGCACGAAAGGCGCGCTTGGCAAAAGCATTTACTTGGGGCGTCGAGATGCTCGTAAGCTGCGACACGGTGGTAGGGAGCGGTGGATAGTGCGCCGGTCCGCTCGCGAATATCTGCTTAAAGAGCAGATCGTGGAGCGTAGTATCGGACTCGTAGCGTTGCTGCACGCCCAGCACCGCGGCGTTCGCGCGAGCGGTCTTTACCGCGGTGTCGTCGACGGCCGGAGCGAAATACGCCGCGGTCATCGCCGCAACCACCCGCCGCGCAGCTGTGGCCGGCACGACTGCGGCTATCCCGACGATGTCGGGGTAAACCTCGATATTTAGCTCGCCTCCGACACTGTGGACC
>JBAVTZ010000094.1:0-8471 GCA_049696515.1 Candidatus Cybelea sp.
ATATACCATCGGCACGAGGAAGAGCGTCAGGATCAGCGAGCTGAGCAGTCCACCGATGATGACCGTACCCATCGCTTGGCGCCACTCGCCGCCCTCGGCATAGCCAAGCGCGAGCGGAAGCATGCCGAAGATCATGGCCGCCGTCGTCATGACGATCGGACGGAAGCGCGTCGTCGCCGCTTGCATCACCGCATCGTGCACGCGCAGGCCGCGCTTGACCAGCGTATTCGAATAATCAACCAGCAAGATGCCGTTCTTGGCGACGAGCCCGAAGAGCATGATGACTCCCAGCATCGAGATGATGTTGAGCGACTGCCCTTGATCGGGCTGCACCTTCCCCATCAGCGCAAGAAAGATCAGCGCGCCGATGATCGCAAGCGGCACGGAAAACATCACGATTAAGGGCTCGAGGAACGAGCCGTACAGAACGACCATCAGGATGTAGACGAGCATGAATGAGGTAAGCAACGCAATACCCATGTTGGCGAAGGTCTCTTCCATGAACTGCGAGTTGCCCTGCGATTTCAAGCCAACGCCTTGCGGCAGGAAACCCGGCGATTGCAGTTTCTTTTGCAGCGGACCCACTACTTGCCCGAGCGAATAGCCCGGCAGCAGATCGCCGTAGACGTTAACCACGCGCTGGCGGTTGAGACGTTCGATCTTGGTCGGCGCTTGCGTCCAGCTAAAGTCGGCCAGGTCGCCAATCGGCACCAGCGATCCATCGTTCGCGCGAACCTTGACGTATTTCAGCGCGTCTTCCGTCGAACGGTCGGCGGCCGGAAACTGCACGCGCACGTCCACCAGCCCGGTTGGCGTGCGAACTTTGGTCGCCACCGCACCGTCGACTGCGATCCGGGCCACGGTAGCGACGTCCGAGGGATTGATGCCGAGCATCTCGCATTTTGCGCGATCTACGTCGACGTTCATGCGCGGAGCGCCGTTCTCGACGCTCGTCTGCACGTTGACGGCGCCCGGGACGGTACGTAGGAACTGCGCAACTTTCTCGGCCCCCGGACCGATCGCTTCGTCCGGGCCAATGAGCGAGTAGTAGATGTCCGGCCCGTTGCCGTTATCGCTGGCAACGCTGAACTCCGCGCCCGGCACGAGAGAGCCCATAGTACGAATCTTTTTGATCGTCGCATTGGTGTCTTTAATGCGGCCGTCTTGCATCTGCGCGCTCAACTGCGCAAAGTTGCCGCCGGTCACGCTGCTCCAACCCGCGGGCTTGCGCCCAGTCGTCGCGCTCACCGACTTGACGCCATCGAGCTTCATGATCGCATCTTCGAGGTTGGAAACGTAACGGTTGGTCGTGGCGATCGGTGTTCCAGGAGGATAGCTAACCGTCATGGCGATTTCACCCGTCTGCTGGGCCGGCACGAAATCGAAACTGACGGAGCCGAGCGGCAACATGAGCAGTGCCAATACGACCGGCAACGCAAAGGTCGCGATCGTCGTGGCCCTAGTGGTGCCGATCGACCGAAGAAAACGTAACGGTGCGTAATACCAAGCTGCAAGACGCGGCGCCGGCGCGGTGCGGCGAAGAATCATCCCGGCGACGTGGGCGAGCCCACAAACCACTAGTAAGAGGACGGCCACGCCAATCGTCGCCATGCCGCCGCCGGCGATCAGGGTGAGCGAAAGAAACAGCAGCGCCGTGCAGACGAAGACCACAAAGGCTCCGTGTTGCAGTGCAAGTGGAAGCAGACGCGCCCGGTAGATCTCGAGCACCTGGTTATAGCGGTGCACGAAGGCGTTGAGTACGAGGAGTGCCGCGATGAAGATCCCGAGCGCGTTGAGGAGGAACCACCCGGAAATCGTGCCGATGACGAATAGCGCGACGGCGAGCAGCATCAGGGCCACGTCGACACGCCGATCGTCGAGCGTGCGCAGCCACGCGGGAACTGCTTCGGAGCGTTTGATCACGCTCCATTTGGCGGCCAGCAACGGCGTCAGCGTAAACGAGACAAAGAGTGAGAACAGCGTGGCGGTCACCACCACCGCGGCATACTCGCGCAGATAGGAGCCGACGATCCCCGACATAAAGGCGATCGGAAGGAAGACCACGACATCGACCATCGTGATCGCGACGGCGGCCGCGCCGATCTCGCTGCGCCCGCTGATCGCCGCTGCGGTTGCGTCCTCACCCAAATCTCGATGGCGGGTAATATTCTCCAGCACGACGATCGAATCGTCGACCAAGATGCCGATGATCAGGGCCAGGCCCATCATCGACATCGAGTCAATGTGGAAGCCGAAGATCCGCATCAGGATGAACGTTGAGAGAATAGAGGTGGGAATCGCCAGGAAGACCACGACGGCGTTGCGCCAGGCATGCAGGAAGAGAAGCATGACGATCGCCGTCAGCACGATGCCTTCGACCAACGATTGACCGACGCCGTTGAGCATCTTCTGGGTATAGTCGGCCGGCGCGTCGATCTCGTGGAAGGCAAGTTGCGGGAACTGCGCCTGAATCTTCTTCAGCTCGGAGCGTAGGGTCTCAGTGGTCTTGATTTGATCGGCATCGAGCGTCGGGTTGATCTCCATGTACACGCGGGGATGGCCATTGAACGAGGAGATCGTCCGCATTTCGACGTGGCTATCGTAGGCGCGGGCCACATCGCCGATTTTCAGCGATTTTACCGGATACTGCAGCACCGTCAGCGGCGAAAGCGGGATCGCCTCCAGGTCCTCGGCCTTTTCGACGTAGTCATGGATCGCGACGCTGCCCTCGCGAGTCGGCTGCGTCATGATACCGCCGGGCACGTTGAGGTTGTTGATCGAGATCGTATTGAAGATGTCTTCGAGCGTGGCGTTGGTGCCGTCCAGCTTGACCGGATCGGGCTCGACGTGGAACTCGCGATTGGCCGAGCCGTATACGTCCACCGACTGCACGTTGGGGATCTGCTCAATCAAAGGCGTGATCTGGCCGTTGATGACGTCCGCGATCTGCGGCTGCGTGAGCGTCTTCGAGCTAACCGCTAAGTCGAGAAGGGGTGGCTCCGACTGGCCGGCCTTGGTTACGGTCGGCGGATCCAGATCCGAGGGCATGTAGACGCGCGCGGTGTCGACGCGGCGCTGCACGTCGACCGCCGCCAGATTGAGATCGGTTCCCATTTTGAACTGGGCCGCCACAACCGCGGTGCCTTCTTGAGCGTTGGCAGTCAGTTGGTCGAGGTTGTCGACCCCAACCATCTGGTCTTCGATCGGCTTGACGACCATGCGCTCCATGTCTTGCGGCGACGCACCTGGATATGAAGCGTAGACGCCAACGACCGGAAAATCGGTGTTTGGCGGGTTCGAGCTACGTCCGAGTTGGGTGAAGGAAACGATCCCAAAGACGACCAGCGCGACGAAGACCACAACGGTGATCGCGGGACGGGAAAGGGCGAAACGAGTTAACCACACGATAGAAGTTCCATTGCTGCCTTGCTCTACGCCGCGGCCCGGGCGACTGTTTCACGGCTAGCCTCAAAAGTTTCTTAGAGCCCCGCGCCCACGCTATTGAGCATCGAGTTTGGCCGGTTTGCGGGCTGGATGGCCGCCCATCGAGCCCGCAAACCGGTCAAACTGGTGCGCAAGACTGGACTCGAACCAGCACGAGATTGCTCCCGCTAGCCCCTCAAGCTAGTGCGTCTACCAATTCCGCCACTTGCGCACGGAGGGCTTTTCTGGGTCGTTTCCCGCTCGGCGATTCGGGTCCGCCCGCCGCGGGAAACTCGGCTGAGTTTAGTGGTTCCCGGAGGCCCGGGTCAAGGGCTAGTTCATGTTGGGGTCGAGGGCGTCGCGCAGACCGTCGCCGATATAGTTGATGGCGAGGACGGTTATCAGGATGCACAAGCCGGGAAAGACTGCCGCCCACCATGCCGTCTGGAGATTGCTCTGGGCGTTTGCCAGCATGTTGCCCCAGGAAGCGGTCGGCGGCTGGATCCCCAAACCGAGAAAGGACAGGGTCGACTCGAGAACGATGACGTTGGCGACGTCGAGGGTTGCCTGGACCACGATCGGTGCGATCGCGTTGGGAAGCAGATGGCGGAAGATGATGCGGCCATCGTTGTTGCCGAGCGCCCGGGCCGCTTCGGCGAACTCACGCTCGCGCAAGCTGAGGAACGAAGCGCGGACTAAACGCGCGACGGGCGGCCACGAAAGAGCGCCGATGATGATCACGATCACGCCAAAATTTAGCGCCGCTCTGGAAGAGGTAGCCGCGACGATCGCTGTCAAGACGAGCAAGAGCGGGAGCAGTGGGATCGAGAGAAAGACGTCGGTGAGCCGCATCAGCCCATAATCGATCCAACCCCCGTAGTAGCCGGCGATCGCGCCAAGCGTGGCGCCGATCAGCACCTCCATGATCACGGCGAAGAGACCGACCGTCAGCGAGATGCGCGCGCCGAAAAGCAGGCGCGACAATAGATCTCGTCCGACCTCGTCGGTTCCAAGGGTGTGCCCTCCGCACTGTGCCGCATCTTGAAAGCACGGCGGGAGCGGCATCCCTTGCCAATGGACGTTGTCGATCGCATTCGGATCGAACGGCGCCAACTGCTTGGCAAAGGTCGCGGCGACTACCATCAGCACCAGTACTACCAGTCCGGCGATGGCGAGCTTGTGGCGACGAAGGCGCGTCCAAAAGGTAACCTTCAAGAGCCGAAGGTCTTCTTCGATGACCGTATCGCTGCGAAACGGGACGGTCGGCGCGGCCATAGCTCGCGGGGCCCTCAGTCGTACTTAACGCGCGGATCGAGCCACGCGTAAGTGACATCGGCGAGCAAGTTCGAAAAAACCACCAGAAAGGCCACCAAGAGCAGATAGCCCATCAGCAGGGCGAGATCGCTTTGGTTGAGCGCGTTGATGAAGAGGCGCCCCATTCCGGGCCAGGCGAAGATCGTTTCGGTAATAATCGCCCCGGCCAGCAGGCCCGGCAGCGACAGCGCGACGACCGTAACGACCGGAATGAGCGCGTTCTTCAAACCGTGCTTCAACAAAATAGTTCGGAACGAAAGCCCTTTTGCGGCCGCGGTGCGCATGTAGTCGGTGCCCAGAACTTCGAGCAGCGACGATCGCATGAAACGGCTGAACAACGCGATCTGGAGCAGCGAAAGGACGATCGCGGGAAGCACGAGATGCGCGAGACGGTCGCCGAGATCGAAAGTGTCGCTATTCGATAGGCCGGCCGAGGGCAGCTGGATTTGGTAGCCAAACGGCAGCGGGATTCCATGCACCGCGAACGCGAGCTGCATCATGAGCGCGAACCAGAAAACCGGCATTGACTGCCCGAAAAACGCACCGGTCGTGATGATGTAGTCGAGTACCGAGTAGCGGTAAACCGCCGAGATGATCCCCGCGCTTATCCCGAAGACGATCGCAATCAGCAGCGAGGCTCCCATCAGTTCCAGCGTGGCTGGGAAGCGCTCGATGAGGGCTTGGAAGACCGGCTCCGAGTTGCTGGTCGAGTAGCCCATGTCGCCGACCAGAACGTGTCCGAGCCATCTCAGATACTGGATCGGGACAGGCTGGTCCATGCCCAAGTTGTGCTTGAGGCGCTCGATGTCGGCTGGGGTTATGTGCGGATTCTGTAAATAGGGCGCGAGTGGTCCGCCCGGCATGTTGTAAAGGATGCCGTATAAAATGATCGAGATGGCAAGCAGCAACGGAATCGCTTGAAGCGTCCGGCGCACGACATATGTGAACAATTACCCGCGCCGGTATTGGACTTCAAACCCCGGCGCCCCTCGCGCTGGGTATCGGCAAGCCGAGAAGTTTTCGAGCTCGATCGGGCGAGGCTACCGCGCGCCCTGCCTCGTTTGCGATGCGCACTACCCGTGCGACGAGCTCCTCGTTGCGCGCCAAACGCCCCCGGCTATAGTACAGGTTGTCCTCGATCCCTACTCGGACGTGGCCGCCCATCGCGATCGCCGCCATCGCCATCGGCAGCTGGCGGCGGCCGATTCCCGCAACCGACCAGCTACAGCCGTCGGGGAGGTCATCGACCAAATCGCAGAGATTTTGCACGGTCGCTTCGAGCCCACCGGGGACGCCGAGCACCAAATCAACGTGCTGGGGGAACGAAAGCAGGCCCTCCCTCGCGAGCCGCCGCGCGTTCGACAGATGGCCTTTGTCGAAGATTTCGAGCTCGGGACGGACGCCGAACTCGTGCATCTTCCGCAAGATGCCCCGCATGATCGGAAAGCTGTTCTCGAAAATGTCGTCGCCGAAGTTTACGCTCCCGCAGGTGAGTGTCGCCATCTCGGGGTGAAGCTGGAGCACGTTCGAACGTTCCTCGAACGTCATGCCGATCGCGCCGCCGGTCGAGAACTGCACGATGAGGTCGCTCGCGTCGCGGATTGCGTCATAGGCCTGAGCGAACCGCTCCACGCTGTGAGTATTGGTACCGTCGTCGTTGCGGCAGTGCACGTGCACGATCGATGCCCCGGCCTCGCGTATCGCGCGGGCTGTCTCGCCCAGCAGCTGAGGCGTGTATGGAAGATAAGGCGTTTGTTCCGGCGTCACCTCGGCGCCAACCGGCGCGCAAGTGATGATCAGGGGTTCCATTGCGTTTCGCCTGTTTCGCAACGAGCCAACCGCGCTCATTGTGAGAGCGCGCGATAGGCTGCCTCGACGAACTCGTCGTCAAGGCCGAGCAGTGCGGTCAACGCGATGGCGTCGGCGCTGGAGGCGTCGTCCCCGCTTACTTCGGCAATCGTGTAATCCATGGAGGCAGCAAGCGCCGCCAGGGCCTCTTCGAGGTCCGGCGCGGCCGGGCGCCTCGGGATCCCGCGCAGGCCGCGTATCGCGAAATGACGAGCCCCGGCGGTGCGCGCCACTCCCCCCAAATGCGTTGCCAGCATGCCGCAGGCGCGACGCTCGCGCAGCCGTCCAAGCAACGCTACCAAGAGCGCTCGGCCTTCCTGCGGTGAGGTGGTGCGGGCAAACTCGTCGACCAGGATCAAAAGGCGTGGACCGGCGTGTTCGAGGATTTCCTTCAAGCGCACGACCTCTCGTGCGAACGATGAGAGTAAGCCGCCGATTCGATCGTCGCGTCCGATGCCAAGCCAAGCGATGTCATCGAAGAGTCCGGTGCGAGCATTCGCCGCCGGCACGGGAAGGCCGAATGCTGCGCAGACCGCTATAAACCCGCAGGTCTGCAAGCAGACGCTTTTGCCGCCCATGTTGGGCCCGGTCAGCACGGGCGTGTCGTGCAGGTTCAGATCGAGCGGGGTAAAGCTGCGCCCCGCTTCAGCGAGCTCGATTGCAAGCGGCAGAAAGCGTCCGCCTTCGAAGGAGAGCTGGGGCTCGCTGCCCATGATCGCCGGCGTGCATTGGTGGCGTTGGACAAAGCGCGCGGCAGCAAGCGTCACATCGAGCTCACCAAGCGCATTGGCCGCCGATTCCAGCCCCGTCGCATTCTCGCGCACGAGCGATGAAAGATCGGCGCGTGCGCGTTCTTCGGCGAAGGCAACTTCGTCGGCAGCGGCATCGCGACGACCCAGCGCGGCAAGCGAAACCTCGCCGTAGTCGAGCGCACAGAGTAAATAGGTGGGCGCCTCGCGCAAAACGCGCACCCCTTCGGGTAGAGCGGCGCGTAGATCCGCGCGCATCACGATGAACTCGTTGCCCGGGAGCTCGTCGCGTCCAAGGCTCTGGGCGGCGCGCTCGATTTCTCGTCCGCGAGCGGCGTCAAGTTCGGCTTGGGCCTGAGCCAGACGCTCGCGCAACGCTCGTAGCTCAACGCCGAAGGCGTCGGCGAGATAGAAGCCGACCCCGTTCCGTCGCCCGACGCGGAGCGCGGCACCGACGATCCGCACCGACTCGTTTGCGATCGGCGCGAGCAGCAGCGGATCGTCGAGCAAGGAGTCAATCTGCTCGATGCTCTCGCCAAAGCGCGATAGCTCGAGGAGGTCCGGATCGTCGAGCACATCATCGATGGACGCGCGCGCGATGGCGCCTGCCGCGTCCGGAACATCTTCGAGTATGCCGCGAACCGTGTCGAGCCGATCGCAATCGAATCGAGCAGCGACTGCCGCGATCCGGTCGGCGCGCAACTGTGCGGCCCTCTCCTCTCCGGCGCCGAAAGGACGCAGCTCGGAAAAAGTGCGCTCGCCATAGGGCGATCGCGGCGCAACCGCCTTGACCAGCCACTCGAAGCCGAGCACCGATGCGCTGGCTTCGTCGAGGAGTCTGAGCGGTTTCACGCAGCCGCGCTGCCGGCGTACACGTCGAAGGTTGGGAGTCCGGTCGCCGCGCCCACGGCGCGGGCAAACGCACGCGGCTCGAAACTTCGTTCTATCCCGATCGAAGCGATCGTAGCGGCGATCACGCGCAGCGGGC
Organism: Candidatus Cybelea sp.; assembly: GCA_049696515.1. Taxonomy (GTDB): domain Bacteria; phylum Vulcanimicrobiota; class Vulcanimicrobiia; order Vulcanimicrobiales; family Vulcanimicrobiaceae; genus Cybelea. The sequence goes on from JBAVTZ010000094.1 coordinate 8,323, forward strand.
GACGGCAGCGGATTTGCAGCCGCGCGAAAGCCTCGAGAGCCGCTTTCCCGCTCAGCGCGATCTGGGTCGGATCTTGTACCACGATCTGCCGAGTCTCGCGCGCCGCGATCCAAGCGGCGGCCTGCGCGGCGGTGAGCGCACCCTTGACC
>JBAVTZ010000095.1:0-25002 GCA_049696515.1 Candidatus Cybelea sp.
ACAGAAGGATTCGGAAGCGTTGCATGAGCGCCTGCCCGATTCGGGAACACCGTCTAGTGTATTAGACCTAGTTGAGAAAATGCCGGCATCAGGTCCTTGGCTACGTCGTTACCTCCGCCTTCCGATGACGGACCGCGATGCTGTGCTCATGCAGAAGATAACTCTTGCCGCGAATCTCGATTAGTGCAAATGATGCGTCAACCGGTCGAGAAAGGCCGCAACGGCAGGCGTGTCGCAGAAGAGCTTAGGCCAATCATCAATTGCGATGTGAGAATCGTCGACGCTCGTCATAGCGCCGCATAACGATCTCGAGCAAATCCCCGGCGGCGTTAGCAGGGAGCTTACGCATCCCGAGGTCGTCGATGATGAGCAGTGGTATCTCGCTGAACGTCGCGATCGCAGCGCTGCGCTCGCCGGTTGCGCTAGCGAGGAGCAAATCTTCGAAGAGCACGTGGGCTTCGCGACACAGTACGCGAAAACCGGCGTGGATCGCAGCCATGCCGATCGCTTGAGCGATGTGGCTTTGCCAACCCTCGCATTGCCGAGCAGCAAAACGTCCTCGTGTTGTTCGATAAATCGGCTGTTAGCCCGGTCGAGGATGAGCGCGCGGTCGACTGCATTGAACTTCCAGTCGAAAAGTCGCCCGAGGCTCTCCGCTCGGGCTTGTTGTGTCCGTAACGGAACGGTCGGCCATGCCGCTCATGCGTAGCTGCCGCAGGGCGCGGTCGAGCTCGTAGCTGGTCATGGGATTGCTCCTTGTGTAACGGTGGCAAAGTGGGCAGTGTAGGTTGTGATCTCGGGAATGATGCGATGCTCGGCTTTCAGTTTGAGCGGGGTCGCGTGGTGCCGGAGATAGATTCGAACGAACCGAAGGCTCGAATGGTCGATCGCACCGCAAACGCGCATGAACTCGACGGTCAAGTAACTGCCCGGGCATATTGACACACTTCGATGCAAAGCAGTAATATCGACGAATGTCGATGCAGAGGTGTTGCCCTCCAGCCGAAGTTGTCTCTGACTCATTCGAAGAGGAGGCCGCGCTTTTTAAAGCCCTCGGTGATGCCCACCGCCTGCGAATGCTAGCAACCCTCGCTCGGGCGCCAGAGGAAGTCTGCGTCTGCGATTTCACCGATGCGTTGCCGCTGAATCAGCCGACGGTGTCGCACCACCTCCGCCTACTGCGCGAGGCTCAGCTCATTACGTGTGAGCGGCGTGGTACGTGGGTCTACTACCAACTCGCTCCCGACGCACCGGCCCGAATCAAAGCCGCCACTAGCAGCCTTCTCAAACGGAAAGTCCGGCTATGAAAACTCATATCAATCTGGGAACGACGGATCTCGATAAGAGCGTATCGTTCTACTCCACGCTCCTGGACGCTAAGCCTAACAAGGTCCTGGCTGACTACGCGTTGTTCGCGATCGATGACCCTGGAATGGAACTCGCGTTGGACCTGCGCGAAGGCGTTCAACCGGCAGCCGATGCGCACTTCGGCATCCGCGTTGAGACGGTGGACGACGTCGAGCGTGCGATTGCAAGACTTTCGGCGGTGGGACTCGCGTCGACCGTCGAGCGCGAGGAAACGTGCTGCTACGCCAATCAGACGAAAGTGTGGGCGACTGATCCGGAGGGGCGGCGCTGGGAAATATATGCCGTCCACGGGGATACCGACGAAAGGGACAGCTCGGACGCAACGTGCTGCGCCTCCGATGGGGCGGCGCGCCCTTGCTGCGTGGAGCGATGAACCAGCCGACGGGCGCAGTAGGCAACGCCGGCGCGCCACGTGTCCTGTTCATTTGCGTTCGCAACAGCGCCCGCAGTCAAATGGCAGAAGCATTCTTGAAAAGAGCCTGCGGCGCACAGTTCCAAGTGGAGAGCGCAGGTCTTGAGCGCGGAATCGTAAACCCGCTAGCGATCGCCACGATGAAGGAAGTCGGCATTGACATCTCACCCAACTCGACGCAGAGTGCTTTTGAGGTCTACAAGTCCGGGAAGCTATTCTCGTATGTCATCACCGTTTGCGATGAGGCCAGCGCGGAAGCATGCCCGGTTTTCCCGGGTAGCGTCACCCGCCTTCACTGGAACATCCCCGACCCCGCCGCCCTCAGCGGTACGTGGGAGGAGCGGCTCGACGCAGTCCGCCCGATACGCCAAACGATCGCCGACCGGGTGGATATCTTCTGCGCGCAGACATGCCGCAGCTAGGCAGACGCGTTGTCGCCGAGGCCATCGGCACGGCGCTTCTTCTCGTGGCAATCGTCGGCTCGGGTATCATGGGGGAGCGACTCGATGGCGGTAACATAGCCGTGGCCCTGCTTGCGAACTCGATAGCGACCGGCGGCGCGCTGCTGTGCCTAATCGCCGCACTCGGGCCGATCTCTGGCGCTCACTTCAACCCGGCGGTTTCGCTTGCGGACGCTATGCGAGGCGGCCTTGCGTGGCGCGAACTGCCGCTCTACATAAGTGCGCAAGTTTTGGGGGCTGCCGCTGGCGTCGCTAGCGCACATCTGATGTTCGGTCTTCCAGCCATCGTACTTTCGCATCGCGCCCGCACCGGGCCGGCGATGGCATTCTCGGAGTTCCTCGCGACGTTTGGGCTGCTCCTCGTCATCTGGGGATGTGTCCGATTCCGGAAAGACATTACGCCTTTTGCGGTGGCCGCGTACATCGTCGGTGCGTATTGGTTCACGTCCTCGACGTCGTTTGCCAATCCCGCCGTTACCATCGCCCGCTCGCTTTCCGACACCTTCGCTGGGATTCGGCTAGCAGACGTTCCTGCGTTCGTTGCGGTTCAACTGCTGGGGGCGATAAGTGCAACGCTTCTCTTTGCCTGGCTCGCCTCGATCCCGAAGCGCGACGCGCTCGAAGCCGTAGTTCCGCACGGGACGCGGTAGCCATCACGGTTGCACCGGACGAGGATCCTCGGCCCAGTGCTCTGCCGTCCTTTGGTACTGGTTAGGGGTTTCGCGGTGTGGCGACCGCGTCTTCGTCTAACGGCTGTTAGAAGAGTGGATCGGAAGCCCCGTGAACTCCGCGCGCTAGTGGAAAGGATTTCCTCCTAAAGGCAGAGGGCTCACTACACCGTTCACTACACAGAATCGGCCGAAAATGGCCTATGGTTTATGGGGGCTTCGTAACGCCATACGCAAAATTGCCAGTACCAGCAAGGATACTTGGAGCTCAGAGGGCAGTGGCGGGGACGCTAGGAGAACCTCCTACACGCTCCCGCCAGATTCAAGCACGATTCGCGTCCAAAACAGGGGATCGGTTGCAGAACGGTTGCAGACGCTTAGGGCAGCTTCTCCCGAAACTCAAGTTCGACCCCAACAGTCGGAATGGGCGTGGCCTTCTGACGCATGGTCGCGGAAAGTTTACCATTACGGAACGTTCCGCTGATTTGAATCGGTTGAACTGGTGCGGGGTTCCCGAAGATAGTCATAATGCCGGGAGTATGCACGACGACATTGCCCTCAGCTGTGAACTCTTCCCCCTTCGCTTCGTAGCGACCGGTGTAGTAGTAAAAACTGTCGCCCCCGTAAAAGCGGTTCGTCTCGAGCACGACGACGCCTCGCGAATAGAATCCTGGAACGCCGGGATGTCCGAACGTAACGATGTAAAGTCCCTCTTCCATGGCGGCGCCTTCGGCGCGTCGAGTTGGCCCCTCTGCTCGCGGCAATCGTCTACAAGGCGCGAGGCGTAAGCCCGCGATATTCTGGCTAGCCGAGCTTCGAAGCTGGCACGCTTTGGACTCGCTCGACTGCCTCCGCTTGCTCCTTCCAGTTCGTGGGTGTAGACCGCTAACGTCGTGCCGGGCGTCGAGTGCCGAAGGATCGCGGCGACGGTCGCAAAGTCAACGCCTGCGCGCACGAGCCAGGAGCCGGTCGAATGGCGGATACCGTGAAGGTTCCGTAAGGAAAGGCCCGCGCGCTTTGCGATCTTATGTACCGCGTCGTAGACTGCACCCGGCGAATACATGCCCCCTCGCACTGGAGCGAAAACAAACCCTAGGTCGTCGTAGAGCGGGCCCGCAGCGAGCTTGTCCGTCGCCTGCCGTGCTCGTTGTGCACGGAGCGCAGCGACGGCAATTTCGGAAAGCGCGACGCGCGCGACAAGATGTGTCTTCGTATCTTTGAGCCACTTGCGGCCGGGAACGTAGGCCACCGAATTTCGAATGGTAGCGCAGCACCGCTCGAAGGCCACGTCGTCCCAACGTAATCCAGCAAGCTCTCCCCGGCGCAGCCCGGTTTCGAAAGCGAATATCACCATCGGGCCGTAGCGTGTCTTTGATGCTTCGCCGATGAGGCGCTCCGCATCCGCCCGCTCATAGTGCCGTGTGGGTTTCTTGTCGACTTGGGGCGAGGACCCACGTCGCCGACGAGGGCGTGCAACGGCGGCGACGTTGCGGCCGACTAGTTCGTGCTCCACTCCCCAAGCTAGCAGGGCAGAAATGAGCGCAAGCGTGTTGCGAACGGAGCGTGGCGACAACGGGCCGATGCCACCGCTCCAGCCTTTGCTGAGCAAGTCGGTGCGTAATTGCGCCAGGTGAAGCGGCTTAAGCTTGGCGAGCTTAACTTTGGCGATTGCCTCGCAACGGCGGAATGTTTCGCGGTATCCGCGGAGGGTCGTTTCGGACAGTCCATCTCCTGTGGCCTCGGCCATGTATGACGCAAAAACCTCGGCAAGCGTAATCGTCTGGGGGACAAGGTCCGTTCCGCGATCGCGTGCGGTTAACGCTTCACGTTCGGCCTTCTCGGCCTCTTTTCGCGTAGAAAAGGTACCAAGACTGCGCCGCTCTATTGAGCCTTCGGCTTTGGCCAGAACGACGGTATAGCGCCCGCTCTTGCGCTTGTAGACGCTCACTCATCAATCTCGGTATCGGCAAGTATGCGCGAGACGGTCATCGTGCCGCAGCCGACTTCTTTGGCGATCGCGCGAAGCGAGAGTCCTCGCTGTCGGCCGTCGAGTACGGCGTCGCGGAGCGCCTCGCGGTTCTCCTTAGCGCGGGCCTTCATCGTCGCCGCGCCTGTACGCGACCCTCGCTCGCGACCCTCATCGGTCAGGTTCTGCGGGTTGCCGAGCTTCTTTCCACGAGCCTTTGCCGCGGCAAGCGCGTCTTTCGTCCGCTTACTGATTTTGCGGGCTTCATCTTCTGCGACGGAAGCGCGAACGTGCAGCATAAAGGCGTCATCATCCGGTGCGTCAACGCACGCAAAGGCTTGACCGGTCTTAACCAGACCGGCGATAAAATGAACATCTCGAGCTAGACGGTCGAGCTTCGCGATAGCCACGACGCCTCGAACACGGCGAGCACGTGCAAATGCCTTGGCGAGTTCGACGTGTGTCGGACTCACGCACGGAAGAACGATGTCACGTCCAAGCCGTTTCCCTTCGACGCCGGGGCGCAGGCGCCGATACGTTTCAAGGACGGAGGGCAGGGCGTCGTTTACTGGCGCGCCATGCATTGCCGCGTTCCTCACTGGCGTTAGTCTCGCGCCCGGCGATGTACGCCGCGATCGCGTGGTACGTTACCAGCCGACGGCGACCGACGGTAAAACTCCGAAGTTCCCCGGTGCGGCAGAGTGTTTTCGCTGTGCTGTGGCCCACGCCGATCCGGCGACCAGCTTCGGCAACCGAAACGGCGCCGATGTCCGACGCATTACCCGGCGTCGGCGGGTGAATGGCGCGTAGCGCCTCAGGACGAATGTTCACAACTCTTTTACCTTAGCGGGCGCCTTCATTTGGGACTACCGCGTGTCTGGGCGAGAATTGACGTGCAAAAAATGAACCCGACGGATCGCCTTACCCTTGAGGAAACCGAGGCTTTTCGGAAGCTCTATCGTTCTTCTCTTGAACGCTATAGGATGGCGATAGCCGATGTTGCGGAGCCATGAGTGCGCCTATGCGCCCGACCCGGTCGCGAAGAAAGACTTTGACGCTATCGGCATGGGCTTTCTGCCGTGCCCCTGTAGGTCGATTAAAACGCCAGGGCGCTTGTTGCGTGAATCCGTGAAGTCTGCCGTACAGAACGCGCTGAATCAGAAGCAGCCGCCCCTTCATGTCCGCGCGTACGCATTGACCGATTTGCTCATGCGATCGCACAAGAGGGGAAAGTGGCTTCGCGATCACCCGGAACAAAAGGATGCCCTTCAAGAATTAATCGCGTGCTGCTACGACTCAGCAAACCTTCGCTTTTTGCGCCTACCGGCGAACGCGATTCCATACGAGTCGCCGGGGAATTTCCCAGAGCTTGCCCTTACGCCGCACGGTGTCGAACTGCTAGCCGATATCCTCACCAGTGAACTCATCCGCCGGAAGATGGCACGGCAGGCAAAAGATGAGGTTCGGAAGGCGATCGCCGCCACTCTTCGCGGCATGCATGACGAATGCAACGCCGCGTTCGTTCAGCGAATCGAGTACGCGAATCAGTTTCGTCGCGTTGACGTTACGGAGGAGTCTGTCCCTGTTAAGTCAGCGTTCATCCGGCGGCATGTCGGTACCGAGACCGCGAGAAGGATTGCATACACAATTCGGAAGCGCTCCGACCCGCGGCCGGAAGGCGCTAGGGACGCCGATACATTCCACTGGCTGAACGCAATGTTGTGGGACCAATGGGACATTTTCGGTATGCTCTCACGTCAGCAGGTCCTGGCTCCGACCCCGGTCGAGTACCCAGAACCGCCAAATGGTTGAGCTAGTCGGTCTGGCTCGAGTTCGGTACGTGTCGAGACGATAACGGCCATTGGTAGGGAGGTCATCGTCGATCCAACCGATAGCGACGAGGACTTTACGGCGGAGATGCTGAGCGAGAGCAACGTCGTCGAGTATCGGAATCCTGCCGAGCGGCTCGATGCGCTGCGAGCAGAAGTACATGCCAGGGGGGTGAAGACCGTCACGCGTGACAGTAACTTGGATGTGCGAGTCCTTCGACGATTCGTCAGTGAGGAAGCATCATCGCACGAGTCGACGATCGACAAGATCGAGGCAGCGCTTCAGCGGCTCGACGCGGAGCGGTAGTCGGATCGGGCAACGGAACTGAGCAGCCGAGCGCGAACATCCAGGCCACGAAAGAGTTCACGGCAACGGGAGCAAGGCAAGTGAGGGTACCAGACTTTGGCCGCTACGCACTAAGCTCGTGCATAGCTGGGGCGTTGCTCGCTGGGTGCGGCGGATCGCAGCCGCCGCTGGGCGCGATGCGGCAAAGCGGCGCGATCGTAACGCGCGCGGCGCATGGCGGATCGTGGATGCGACAGAAAGCAACAACGGGAGACCTAGTTTACATTACCGGCGGATGCGGCGGTACGTGCGTCGTGTCGTACCCTGACGGAAACATCGTCGGACATCTCGACGACGGAGATGGTCTCAATGCCGGCGCTTGCGCCGACAGTCAGGGAAATGTCTACATATCTAACAACAACGAATCTCACAGCGAAGTAGTTGAGTACCCTCACGCCGGCGCAACGCCCATAGCGACGTTTGATCTTCCGGGTAAGGACGCGGCAGGATGCTCCGTCGATTCAACCACGGGAAATCTAGCCGTTATGTTTGAAGGCGGTGTCTACGGCGTTGCAATATTCACGCCTGCCAGTCAATCGCCGCAACTATATCCAGCGCCTGTGGATGGCTTCAGTTGTGCCTACGACCCTTCGGGGAATCTTTTTGTCGGCGGCCTTGGGGATGGAACGAACGCGGCGCTGGCGGAACTACCAAAAGGCACCTCAACGTTTAGCCAACTTACCATTAGCAAGACGATTGAGGGCGCAGGCCAAGTCCAGTGGTACGGCAACTATCTTAGCTACTCGTCAACATTCGGCGGTGACCCCTTCATCTATCGGTTGAAAATCTCGGGAACCGGGGCGGAAGTTGTGAAAACAACGCGCCTCGTACACGAGAAATGGCTATGGTATCCGTGGATTTATCAAAACAAAATATTAGCGCCCTACACGCGGCACGGCGTTTCGGCGCGCGCATTGGGCATTTGGGACTACCCAAGGGGTGGCAAGATTGTCGAGAAGTTCACAGGCTTTGGTGCAGCAAGCCTACAGTCCGTTACTGTCAGCGTTGCCACCAAGTAGCACCTGGAGTCTTTCACAAGAGCACTACCAAGTTGCGCTCATGGAACTAGACGCTAACCTGAACCGCGGCGACATCGTGACGTTCACGATACGAGGAGCAAGACAAGTGAGGTTATCAGACTTTGGACGCTTCGCACTAAGCGGGTGCGTCGCTGCGATAATGCTGGCGGCCTGCGGCGGATCGCAGCCGCCGATCGGCGCACCAGCCTTTCTACAAAACGGGGAGATGGATGGCGCGCAATACAGCGTGCTCCACGCCTTCAAAGATAAAGCCTTCGGCTATGCACCGCAGGCCGTCATCACAGCCAACGGACGGCTTTACGGCTTAACTTTCTTTGGCGGGTACACCGAGGCCCAGAAGTGCGGAAGCGGCTGCGGCGTGCTTTTTAGCATGGCCACGGACGGTAGCGCGTATAAAGTACTGCACCGCTTTATGGGAGGCTCCGACGGAGCGGGCCCGATCTGGATATTCGCAAAGGGCAGTAGCTTGTACGGCGTAACCTACGAAGGCGGAGGAGGAGCTTGCAAAACGCAATGGTTCACCGGTTGCGGGACCGCGTTTCACATTGGCCTCGATGGTTCGAGCTACAGCGTCCTTCATCGGTTTAGTAGTCCAAAGACTAACGGCTCGTTCCCCTCCGGACTTGCAGCGTTTACAGGCGAGCTATACGGGACCACGTTTGCGGGTGGGAAACGCGGGTACGGCACCGTTTTTCGAATGGACGTTTTGGGCGCTGACTTTTCGATCGTCCACTCCTTTGCAGCCAATGGTGACGGCGCATCGCCGAATCCCGAACTTGCGGTACTGAAAGGAACGCTGTTCGGCACCACAATGCACGGTGGTACCCTCGGCTACGATGACGGTACGATCTTTTCGGTGAGCGCTCAGTCTCTTTACAAGAACGTGTATAACGCGATCTTCGGAATGCCGTATGCAGGTGTCGTCCCGGTGCACGACCACCTTTTTGGCACCACCATTACTGGTGGTCTACCTGCCTGTTTGCAAGGGTGCGGCACCATCTACCGACTCGCGCCGAACGGTGAAGGCTTCAAAATCCTGCGCAAGTTTAACGCTCCTCCAGATGCTGTCGGTCCACAAGGTAACCTTGTCGTTTCGGCCGGCATGATCTACGGTGTATCAACCGAGGGCGGCGCCTACGGAGAGGGCACAGTCTTTCGAGTAAGCTCCACAGGATCCAACTACGAAATCGTCTATTCTTTCAAAGGCAAACGCGAAGTCGGGTCCCTTGGCATCATTGCATTAGCTGGAAAGTACCTCTACGGAACGGCGGGCGGAAAGGGTGGTGCCATTTGGCGGTTGGCCGTACCCTAGGCGCCTACAAACGAACTACCTCATGTCTTTAGCCGCTGATCTGTCGGGGCTTCAGGAGGGCGCCATCGAGTGAAGGGCATGGGTCCTAGCTGCCGCGCCATTATTGCTGGCGCGGCTATCGTGGTACTCGCGGCCTGCGGCGGATCGCAGCCGCCGATCGGGGTGCCGGGGGTGACGCCGCTAAGCGCTGCGGCACAGGCGCAACAGCAGCGCACCGGGTCGACGAAATACCAAGTCGTGTTCAGCTTCGGCAACAGCGTGAATGGCTACGACGGCGTCTACCCATTGGCGCCCCTGATCGACGTTAAGGGCGCTCTCTACGGCACGACAGTATATGGGGGGTCGTACGGGTACGGCAGCCATGTCGGCTCAGGAACCATTTTCAGCATCAGCACCAGCGGCACGGAGAACGTGCTTTACAGCTTTAGCGGGGGCGGTGATGGCGCTAGCCCTTTTGCGCCACTGACCGACGTGAAGGACAGACTCTACGGTACAGCGTCTACCGGTGGTACGTACGGCAACGGAACGATCTTTAGCGTTGGTACGGCTGGCACAGGCTTTCGCGTGGTGCACGCGTTCCGTGGCGGAACCGCGGACGGTGCAGATCCGATGGCGGGCCTTTTGGCGGTAAACGGCAAACTCTATGGCACGACCCAGGCGGGCGGTACGCAAGGCGAAGGAACTGCCTTCAGTATCAGTCTGGCGACTGGCAAGGAGCGAATCCTTCACAGTTTCGGCCTTTCCTCCGACGGTGCAAACCCGTTGGCGGCACTAGTCAACGTTCAGGGCAAGCTCTACGGCACAACGCAAGCAGGTGGCGCGTCCGGTGCGGGAACGGTCTTCAGCCTAAGTGTCACCGGCAAAGAGATGGTGCTTCACAGTTTCGGCAAAGGCTCCGACGGCCGTATCCCGGCAGCTAGCTTGGTCGCCGCAAACGGCACGCTTTATGGGACGACACAAAACGGTGGCGCATATACCTTTGGCGGCGGAACGGCCTTCAGCATCGCTACTAGCGGCTCGAATGAAAAGGTGCTCCACAGTTTTGGCGGGGGCAATGATGGCTCGCAGCCTCAAGCAAATCTGATCGTGGCGAGGGGAAGATTCTACGGCACAACGTATGCGGGCGGAGCAGCCGGGTTTGGGACAGTCTACCAAATGAGTAAGACCGGCAAGGAGCGCGTGCTGCACAGTTTCACCGAAGATTATAACAATGACGGGATCTGGCCCAGGGCGGCTTTAGTAGAAGTGACCGGGACATTCTATGGCACGACACAGGAAGGCGGCATTGCATTACCCAGTTGCCCCCATTCGGCCAACATTTGCGACTACGGGACCGTCTTTGCGTTGAGCTTGTAGCACGACTTTGACGAGGGAGTAACGATGATGAGGATTTCAAGTTTTTGCGCCCGTGCGCTTAGCATTAGCGTAGCGGCCATGCTTGCTGGGTGCGGCGGCTCGCCGCCGCCGATTGGCGCGCCGGGCACGATGGCGCAAAGCCACGCATCATCCGCAGCGTACGCCGTGCATACCAAGTCGTGGATGGCTCGTGAGGCAAAAAGCCGAGCGCTCCTATACGTTTCTAGTGACTCGGGCGAAGTGTTAGTCTTCGCCTACCCCGGTGGCAAACCCGTCGGTATGCTGACTGGATTCAAGGATCCGGAGGGGCTCTGCTCAGACAACAAAGGCGATGTCTTTGTCGTTGATTCTCCGGCAGCGCAGATCGTCGAGTACGCACACGGAGGCCAGAGTCCTATTGCGACGTTGAGCGATTCAGGCAACCATCCAAATGGCTGTTTCATCGATCCAGAATCCGGCGACCTCGCTGTGGCGGGCGGTAGCCCGATTTATACGACGGGAAACATCGCCATCTATAAGAACGCGCAAGGCCCTCCCACCGTGTACCAATCGACCGCCGTTGCGCTCAACTACTGCACATACGACGGTAACGGCAATGTCTTTGCAAAGGGTAAAAGTAACGGGTTTGACGGTGTCATTGCTGAGCTGCCCAGGGGCAGCAGCCAACTCTCGTTTGTCTCGCTCGACAAGAGCTTAGGTCAGGGTGGCGCCATTCAATGGGACGGGCGTTACCTCGCTGTCGGCAATCCGCGAGATTCGGCACATCCTTACGGCGGTCCTAACGCAATATATCAAGTTGAGGTATCGGGCTCTTCGGCAACTGTAGTCAATACGATCGAATTGTCCGACGGAAAAGGCGCAAAGAGAAACAAGAACCCTGGCGGCGCGCAGTTTTGGATTCAGGAACGGACCATTATCGCGCCCAAGGGGCCCGCTGGCGGGATCGGCTTGTGGAAATACCCAAAGGGCGGTAAGGTTTCCGAAACGATCAGCGAAAGCGGAACGTTTGTAGGTGTCACAGTTAGCTTAGCCTCTTCTGACGTCCGCGAATAGAAAGCAGTGATGCATGAGCGTCTTTGCCTTTAGTCGGTGTGCGTTTGGCATCTGCGCGGCGGTTATGGTGCTTGCGGGGTGCGGCGGATCGCAGGCGCCGATCGGCGCGCCGGGTGCGCAGGCCCAGGCAGAGATGCGTTCCGGCGCTGCAGCGTGGACTACACCACGGCTAACGCTTGCACTTGGGAGCCCGGGATACAAAACCACCGACGCGCTCGTCTATGCAGTCAGCAATGAAGATTGGAAGGTAGCGGTCTATCCGGCAAGAGCCAAAGACCCTGCTCCGCTGGCGACGATTACAGACGGCCTCAACCTTTCGTTCGGAGCCTGTATTGATAGCCAGGGTACGCTCTATGTGACCAATGAGCCGCCTAGTACCGGCTGGGTTTCGGAGTATCCGCTTGGTGAGGTGACACCGTCAAGAATCATTACAGACGGCATTAGTGAGCCCGCCTACTGCACGATCGATGCGAATGGAAGCCTGTGGGTTGCCAACGCCGGAGGTGCCAACGTCACCGAGTATCTTAAGGGCTCAAAGAAGCCGCACGCGGTGATCACGGACAGCCTAACACACCCTGTTGGAATCGCAATCGATCGTTCCGGGAACCTGTATGTTGGGAACGGATATGGCGCTCCGCAGCAAAATGTGGAAGTGTACGCCCCCGGGAGTAAATCGCGCTCGAGAACGATCACAAACGGAGTTACGTCACCGACTGGCCTCGCCGTCGATTCAAACGGGACGGTCTACGTAGCAAATGTGTTCCAGAACACTGTCGCGGAATATAAGAAAGGTCAAGGCGATCCGTTCCAGACGATTACGCAAGCGATAGAACACCCGGGAGCCGTAGCCGTTGATAAAAAGGGCGTGCTCTACGTTAGTAATATAGGAAATAACACAGTTGTCGAGTTCGCGCCTGGCTCGATCACACCGCTGAAGCGGCAAATCGCCCAAGGCCTATCGGAGCCCACCGGCGTCGCCTATTACCCCGCATTACTACCCTGAATGGTAGTGTCTTTGCGTTGCCACCACAACTCAGCAACCCCGCTGCGCGTGCGAGACCGAGTGCGCTGCGACGCCGAGGCGGCTAAGCAGGCTGTGCCGAACGCCCAACCACCAAAACGTTCAAGGTAAAGGGAGCAAGGCAAGTGAGGCTAACGGAGCTTCGCCGCATCGCACTAAGCACGGGCGTCGCTGCGGCCTTGCTGACGGGCTGCGGCGGATCGCAGCCGCCGATGGGCGCGCCGGGCACGATGCCGCAAAGCCCTGCGATCGCCGAGCACGCTAATCACGGCGGATCGTGGATGCTGCCGGAAGCGAAAGGCGAAGATTTGATTTATGCTTCGAACTGGGGCCACCAACGACCGCTACGACATCGGGGGATAGTAACGGTCTATTCGTATGCGACTCAAAGATTGGTCGGGAACCTAAAGGGTTTTACTCTTCCATCCGGCCTGTGCGTGGACAAACGCGGCGATGTTTTCGTGTCCGACTACGAGAACTACAGGGTCGTCGAATACGCACACGGCGCTTCGACACCGATCGCGATACTGGCTGACCCTGGTAAGCCCTTCTCTTGCTCAGTTGATGCCACGACCGGCGATCTCGCCGTAACGAATGGCGGGGTCACCCGAGGGGAGACCCTCGCCGTTTATAAACGAGGTACGGGTACTCCGAAGGAATATGCCGACGCAGGTTCCATCAGTAACTTTTATTTTTGCTCTTACGACAATGAGGGGAACCTTTTCGTCAACGGAACGGGTGGCGTCAGCGGCAACTCCGCAGCGCTGGCAGAACTCCCGAAGAACGGTAAGCACTTTATCAATTTTAACTTCAACACAGGACCCTCGTTGATCCCAGGCGGCATAATGTGGGACCAACGAAACCGATACCTGGCGTTCGGTGTCGGTCTCGATGGCGACTCGGTCGATCTATTGTCCAAAGTCGGCGAGAGAGTAAAACGGAAAGGCTCGCTATCTCTCGGCAACGGATACCTGCAGCAATATTGGCTTCAACCTCGGCGCAAGATTCTTATCGGCGGCTGGCGATCGACGTCGACATACGGACTCGGCTTTTGGAAATATCCGCTTGGCGGCAGTCCGTTATCAATAATAACGGACGGCATAGATAACCCCTTTGGCGTGACGGTAAGTCTCGCGCCGAGCCGCTAGACGACGTAACGTATTATGAAAGCATCCGACGCAAGCCCTTACGCACCAAGCTTCTGCGCAATGGCGTTGCTCGTAGCCTGCGGTGGATCGCAGCCGCCGATCGGCGCGCCCGGCGCGGGTTCCCGAGCGCTGGCCAGCGCAACGCACGCCGAGCATGGCATGTCGTGGATGTCGCCGAGGGCTTCGGGCAGCGACTTACTATATGTTTCGACCACAGGCTACATCTTCGTTTACACGTATCCTGGCGGTGAAAGTGTCGGCACGCTCAGTGGTCGCCTAGGCGAGAACGGTCTATGCAGTGACAGTGCAGGGAACGTGTTTACCTCGGCGATGAGCGACTCCGGCGAATCAAGCGCCATTTACGAATACGCGCATGGGGGGACAAGCCCAATCGCGACGCTCAGCGATCCAGGAATCGCTTTTGGGTGCGCCTTCGATCCGACCAGCGGGAATCTAGCCGTCGCAAACTTCGAGGACTACAACAATCGCGGCGATGTGGGGGATATAGCGGTCTACGCTTCTGAGAAAGGGACGCCAAAGATTTATTGTTGCAGTTTCTTTAGGAACTACTTTTGCGCATACGATGGAAAAGGAGACCTTTACGTTACGGGTGACCTGCCCGGCCGCGGGGGGCTCAAGCCGGTTATTGGCCGGCTGAGAAAGGGAGGCAGTTTTCTCGCGGAGATTAGCTTAAGCAGAAAGCTTTTCTGGGCCTCAGGCGAGTTTTACCCATCCGTCCAATGGGACGGACACTATGTGACGCTGTCGTCGATTCCTAAGAAACGAACGCTACACCCCAACAACTTCGAGTTCGCGGTGTATCGGCTGAACATTAGGGGGAGCAAGGCCACCATCGTTGGCGCGACGACGTTCAAGACTGGCGGACGGAACTATCACGTTGGCCAGGTATCGATTCAAGACAAAACGGTGCTTACGCCCTACATCAAGAGAGGCCAAAGGGTCGGCTTTTGGGCGTACCCGGGCGGCGGCTCGCCCAACACCGCGATCTCTGTACCGGCTTTCGATCGACTATGGGGGTTGACCATTTCGGTTTACCCATCCGGTGCGCACGTCCGCAACAACCATGAAAAGCCTTGACCCCAGCGGCTACACGCTGAGCATCTGCGGTGCCATTGTTACGCTCGCAGGCTGCGGCGGATCGCAGCTGCCGATCGGCGGCCTACCTTCGACAGTCAATGCATACGCAAAGGTGGAGAATGCGAAACATTCAGCCGTTGAGTTCGCGTATGTAACCAACTTATCTTCCAACAATGTTTCGGCATATGCCATTAACGCGAGCACTGGTGCTTTGACGCAGCTGACAGGCTCCCCGTTTGCAGCGGGGTACCAGCCGACGAGCGTGGCAGTCGATGCGAACGGCAAGTTTCTTTATGTGGCCAATAACGGTTCCGTCTCCGGGCATTATTCGGGGAACGTGTCCGCCTATGCTATCAATGCGCACACCGGTGTGTTGACGCCGATAAAGGGATCACCGTTCCCAGCGGGCGACGGCCCGACCGGAGTGGCGACAGACCCAACGGGTAAGTTCGCCTACGTGACCAACTATGCTTCCTTCAATGTTTCCGCCTACGCGGTCAACTCGCGCACTGGCGCCTTGAAGCAGGTGCACGGGTCGCCGTTCAATGCGGGCCCACATGCGCCTCTGACTGCAGTAGCCGTCGATCACGCAGGCAGGTTTGTCTATGTGACCGACCTCGGGCGATCGTACCCCTACAGTATCGGTCGCGTTTACGGTTACACTATTAATGCGCGCACCGGCGCTCTGACGCGGATTAAGGGTTCACCGTTTGAAGCGGGCTACGGACCGGACTCGCTGGCGATCGATCCTGCTGGCAAGTTTGTTTACGTGACCAACTATGGTTCCGGCGATGTTTCTGGTTATTCTATAAATGCAAATACTGGCTTTCTAACGCAGGTGGCGGGGTCGGCGTTTGAAGCGAATACTTATGCGAGCGGAGTGGCGATCGGCCCGAACGGTAAGTTCGTTTATGTTCCCACCGCCTTTCAGGTTTACGCCTACGCTATCGACCCGCTCACTGGTGCGTTAGCGCTGGTGCAGCGAGCGTCGGCGCCAGGCACTGTGAATGCCGTGGCGATTGACCCCACCGGAAAGTTCGCTTATGTGACTGCCTCCGTTAACGGCTCAAGCTATCATGGTGGCGTCTCCGCCTACGCGATCAACGCAAGCAGCGGTACGCTGACACCGGTAAATGGTTCGCCGTATGCAGCGGGTTATAGCCCGGACGGCGTGGCCACGTGTAGGGTCGAGGCTAACACGTGCGTCCCACCAGCGCTCTAGATCGCTTCAATCGGGAGGAGGATCGTCGATGAGCAACGAGCGGGTGCGCCGCCATGCGTTGAGCATTGGTGCAGCGGCTGCTTTGCTTACCGGGTGCGGCGGATCGCAGCCGCCGATCGGCGGCCACGGCCCAATGCCGCTCCTGGCGCAGGCTCGAGCCACCTCGGTTACTGCAACGATCCTAGAGCTGCTGCAGCATCCACGACCAGGATACAAGGCTAGGGCTACCACACCATTGCTCTATACAACCAACGTCGGCTATGAAGACGTCACGGTGTACCAGGCAAAAGCCAACGACCCTGCGCCGCTTGCAACGATTAGAGATGGCCTCGTCATTCCCACCGGAGCCTGCGTTGACAGCCAGGGGACGCTCTATGTGACGAATGAGCCGGCTAGTGCCGGCTGGGTTTCGGAGTATCCGCTTGGGGAGACGACGCCATCGAGGATGATCACGGACGGCATTAATGTACCGGGCTACTGCGCGATCGACGCGAAAGGGAACCTGTGGGTTTCCAACGCCGACGGTCCCAGTGTAACCGAGTACCTTAAAGGCTCAAAGAGGCCGCATACCGTGATCACCGAGGGCCTCGGGTCGCCATTTGGAATCGCGATCGATCGTTCGGGCAACCTGTATGTTGGGAACTTACGTGGCTCTTCGGAGCACAATGTGACAGTCTACGCTCCCGGAAGCAAATCGCCTTTGAGAACGATCACTGACGGGGTCACTTCACCGATGAGCCTCGCCGTCGACTCAAACGGGATCCTCTACGTACCTAATCTGAATCAAAACACCGTCGCGGAATATCGGTCGGGTCAAAGCAATCCGTTTCAGACGATTACGGACGCGATAGATCGCCCGGGAGGCGTAGCGGTAGACAAAAAAGGCACGCTCTACGTTAGCAATATAGGAAATAGCACGGTTGTAGAGTTTGCTCGCGGGTCGCTCAGGCCACTGAAGCGGCAAATCAGCAATGGCCTGTACGAGCCCTACGGCGTCGCCCATTACCCGCCGCTGCTCCCCTAGAAGGCCCCGCGCTCTGCTCTCGCCCGCCGCGCTCGAGAGGGCGCATCGCGAAGCCGAGGCGGCTAAGTGGGCTGCGCCGAACGCCCAGCCACCAAGATGTTCACGGGAATGGGAGTTAAGTAAGTGACGGTTCTACGGTTTGGCCAATGCCGGCTAGGCATTTGCGTTCAGGCGTGTTGCGTGTTTTGGTTCCGGGATGCCTCCAGTCTGTGAAGGAACTCTCTCTTTATCAGGAAGCTCCTCGCGGCCTCGCGAGGGTATTCGCCCTGGGGATAGCATCGATTGCGTGCTCCCTCGGAATTTGTTTCCTGTTTCGGTCGGAACCCGTGGTTTTTTGGTGGGGAGTTTTGCTGGGAACTGTGGCCCTGGCTACAATGGTATACAACCTTTACCGACTGCTGGGGCTCCGTCGTCCGATTCTTACGCTCACCAAGGAATATCTGCTGTATGGAAGCTGGAAGTTCCATGGCGCTCGGTAGCGGGCGTGACAACCATCGAAATACCAACGCTACTGATGGGTACGCGCTCCTTCGTTGGCGTTGTTCCTGCTAGCGACGACTTAGTTACTGTGCACGCCAGCGGTCTCTCATCCCGCGTGGCTCGCCGCGTGCTCCGCTTGAGTCTGGTCCGATACAAAGCAATCTCGATTCCCAAGATGCGCGGCAAGAGTGTCGAGGAACTGGGGCGCTTAATCCAGCATTACCGCGATGTTGCTCCAGGAGCAGCGTAAATGACGGACTTTCGACAGTGCGAGTGCTATGCCGCACCGCGTTAGCGACAAAATAGGAGCCAAGACACTCCAAGCACAATGCAGCCAATCCCAGTAAAGAAAACCCGCCCTTTCTGATTTGGGCCTTGCCAATAGTTCCTTGCGAGCGCCCTCAACTTGGGAATGATTCCTGAGATGCTTCGAATCTGCTTGGAACGCAAGGCATAGAGCACGACCAGCATCCCTAATGGGATCAACCCGAACCAAACGATTGGGCCGGGATCCGGTTGGCGGACAATGCAACCTAACAGCAGCATATTTTTACTGTTGTTTGGTCATATTTCGCTGCCCCTACCCGCCGCACTCGCGTGGGCGCATCGCGCTGGGGGGTTAGAGGCCTCAGAGCCACGCGCGCATGCATTCTCCTCGATCATGCACCGTGTGGCATAGCAAAAATGCCTTATGCCATATAGCGCTTCCGAGGTGCACCGATCTTTGCAAACGGGCTTGCAAAGTTTGCACGAGATGCTTCGCCCTGCGTGACCGATCGCGAGAATCGAGAAAACCCTTTATTTACACGGTTTTTGGCCGCGCGCGAGGTTCCCAGCTACGATGGAGGGGGAGGGCGTTTCGGGGGGCTTCCTCTATGCCCACGACGCTGCGGCGGTGTGCCATTTCTTGTATTTGCGCAAGTAGTGCGAGTCGGGCGTTGCGTTGGGAACCCTGGTATGCCGCCTCAAAAACCTGCTGCCAGTTTTTGCGGCCCGGCATCCGTTGGACTTTGTTTGTCCTAGGCGCTATCGACCTTCGAGCGCGAGAGCGACGGTTGCAAAACGGTTGCAATCGGAGGCGTCTCTCGGTGCCTCTCCATACTCGAAGTCGAGCGATCGTCTCACGGTTCTCGCCCTCTGCGACCTTCACTGCCCTTCCAGAACGGTCGCCAGGCTTCTTCGATTCCTACACGCTCCCGCCAAGTCAAAACGCTCCCTCCACGTAGTGGTCTTTGCCTTATTTTATATGGCATTTGTGACTGTTAGTGCTTTTCACTACACCGTTCACTACACAGAATCGGAGCTAGGCAATCTGGATCGGGCTTATTGAGGGGGTGGTGCGGACGAGTCGAAATCAGCTAACGAATAGCTCGTGCTTCGTCCACCGGCGCCATCTCTTTTAAGAATTCCGAGCGCGACCAGCCCATCGATATCGCGCAAGGCCGTATCGGTCGAAGTCTTAGCAATCGTTGCCCACTTTCCCGAGGTTAGCTTCCCATCGAAACCGTCAAGCAGCTTGTTCACCATCAATCGCTGGCGAGCATTCAGCTCAGCCTCGCGATGCTGCTCCCAAAACTGCGCTTTTGCCAACACCGCCGCAGATACGCTTGCCGCATTTTCGAAGGCTCGGCCGAGACAGTCGAGAAACCAGGACATCCAGGGTGTGATATCAAGGTTACCTTTTTGGGTCGCCTCAAGAAGTCGATAGTATTCATTGCGTTCCGCTTGGATCTGTGCGGAGATGCTATAGAAGCGTTGCGAAGTCTTCTCCGAGCGTGCAAGCAAAAGATCTGTAAGCGCACGCGCAATACGGCCGTTGCCATCGTCAAACGGATGAATCGTCACGAACCAGAAATGCGCGATACCGGACTTCATCACGAGATCAGTGCCATCGGAAGCGTTGAACCAGCGCAGGAACGCGACCATTTCCTCATTGACGCGTGGCGCAGCCGGCGCCTCGTAGTGCACACGCTCTCGACCATAAGGTCCCGAGACAACCTGCATCGGACCGCTCAAGTCTTTCCTCCAGGCGCCGACGCTGATTTTGTTGATACCGCTGTAACCGGTCGGAAATAACGCGGCATGCCAGCGAAAGAGCCGCGTTTTCGTCAACGGTTCATCATACTTTTGCGTTGCATCGAGCATCATCTCCACGACGCCGTCTATGTTGCGATCAGCCGGCGCCAGAGCTCCAATATCAATGCCAAGGCGTCGCGCGAGTGACGATCGCACTTGTTCTTTACTAAGGTGCTCTCCCTCGATCTCGCTAGATTTAAGAATTTCCTCGGTCAAGCTCCGCAGCGTCGCCTCAGCCCGCAAAGGGAACCCGAGCCTCTCCATGCGGCCGATCAGCCGCCCTTGCAGATGCCGTGCGGTCGCCAGCTTCCTGGCCAAGCATTCCTGGTCGAGCCTAAATCTAGGCCAATCCTCGCGCTCGTGGATGTAATGGGTCATAATCACCGCATCCTTTGCGGAGATTATGGATCTAATTCACCGCATTTTCAAGGCCTATTCACCGCAGGCTTTGCGGTAAATAGCTTTTCTAACCGCCGCAACACGCTTGGACGCGGCTCCAGCAGGTCTCGGAAAGCCCTTACCTGAGGGGCGGGAATCTTCGGCTGTGGAGGCCGTAAGATCTCGGCAGCTCAGGGCCTTGTTGGGGGTCAGCGGGGCTAGTTTTCTCTTGCTTTTCCGCGAGGCGTCGGCGGCCGCCCTCTCCTGCTCTTGAGAAATGACACCGAGCCGCTCGTTTGCGGCGATCAGGCGCGCGGCGACCGCTTCAACGCCGTGCAGACTGAATTTGAAATGCTCTTGTATGGAGCCAGCCAGTTTCAATACGATCCAGCCAGCATGGTGAAGCCAATCGTTTCCATTGCCGTCGTCGGCAGCACGAGAGCAAGTCTGGGCCGGCCGATTCGACCGCCCGTGAAATCTCTCGAAGCGCCAGTACGGAGCCGTGTGAGATCCAGCTCATGCCGGCAAACGAGCCGAAGTATCGCTTTTGAGGGGAAACCTCGTTGCGCATCTGGTTGCGCACGCTGCCACCGAGTGCGTCGCTTTCCTTCGCCGCGTCCTCGGACTCTGCGGCAGCCTGAGACCTGACGGGTTCACGCGCATGGCTTTGAGCATCGCTCTCGCCGGTGCTCAAGAGAAGGGTGCAGCCGTCGAACTGGTCGATTTGCGCGACACGGCCTTCCCTTCTGCACCGGCGAAACGCAAGACGCATCGCAAAATACGCCCGGCGTGCAGCGTCTGCGTCCAAGCGTGAGGGAGGCGAGCGGCGTGATCTTGGCGACGCCGAACTATCACGGGACGCTCAGCGGCGTGCTGAAGAACGCGCTCGATCTGATGAGCGTCCAGGAGTTCGACGGCAAGGTCGTCGGCCTCGTCGGTGTCTCGGGTGGACGAATGGGCGGCGCGTCCACGCTCAACGCACTACGCGCTATTGGGCGCGCGTTACACGCCTGCGTAATTCCATCTGAAGCATGCGTCTACGATGCTGCCACGGCGTTCGCCGCCGACGGAAGCCTCGGGGATGCTGCGATCGAGGAACGTCTAAAAGACGTCGGGCGAAAGGTGGCGCCTGACCCGCATGCTTGCATCAAAGGAAGCGCGCGAACTCCTTCAGCTGTGGGAAGAGGTGGACGAATGGCGACGACGGACGAAACCGGGCCTTGGGACGTTGCGGCTTTCGACAAACTCGTGAGTTGGGCTCCGGCGATAGGAGCGGCGGTAGAGAAGATAACAACGATCCGTGGACCGGAGCGCTGGACCGCAAAACCGTGGAACTCATTTGCGTTGCGTTTAACGCGGCGTGCGAACCTCAACGAGGATGGGACGCGCCTCCATATTCGCAAGGCGCTCGCGGCCGGAGCGACGCGGGACGAACTCTTGACGGTCCTGATGATGGCCTCGCTCTTATCGATTCACACGTGCAGTCTTGGTGCACCGATTCTACTTGAAGAGGCGAAGAACGCCGGCGTAACCGCAACAGAGAAGAACGTCGCAACACCGAGTTGCGATCGGATGCGCGCCGCCGGACAATGGAACGCCGCATGGGACCCGTTCTACGCTCTCGATCCGGTATGGACCGACGCCGTGATGGCCTGCGGCGCTGCCGTCTACGCCGGCGGTGTGTTCGAACCGAAGATCGCCGAATTATTAAGCATCGCTTTGGACGCGTCAATTACGCACATGTACGCGCCGGGTACGCGCCGCCATATCAAGGCCGCGCTCGCACACGGAGCAACGATCGACGAAATCATGGATGTCTTGAAACTTTGCGTCGCTCAGGGCGTTCAGGCATTTAACATGGGCATACCGATCCTCGACGAGGAGCTCTCCCGAACTGGAGGGTAGTGCGAGGGAAGAAATGATAGCGTTTCTTCGATCGGGAAGCCACGAAGTTCTCCCGGCTCGCACGCTGATCCCCATATCGCCACGGATGTTGCGACGAGTGTCTGTGACCGACGTTGGGCGGATTCTCACGAGATGTGCCTAACAGCAAGGCTTTCGGGAACGTCTCCGTTACGCACAAGTCATCGCGGTAAGAGCCAGCGGCAGGGGAAAAGATTGTGACGAACCAGTCAGAGGACCAACAGGGCAACGGAACAACCGTTTCGATGGATCGCACCGTGCTTCCCATCCAACCGCCTGAGTATCCCCCAATCACCGAGCTTGATGCGCACAACGCGAAAGCCCCGCCGCGGTTCGAGGTAAAGGCACCGAAAGGTGCGCCCAACGTGGTCGTTATCCTTCTCGACAACATGGGCTTCGGCGACATATCGACCTTCGGAGGACCGATCCAGATGCCGACGCTGGACCGTCTGGCCAAGACCGGGCTGCGCTACAACAATCTCAAAGTTCCCCCGTTATGTTCGCCCGCCCGCGTGGCGCTGCTTACCGGCCGCAATAGCCATAGCGCAAACTTCGGCGTGATCTCGGAGATTGCCACCGGCTTCCCAGGGTATACTTCGGTGCGCCCCAGCAGCGTCACGAATCTGCCCGAGATTTTGCGGCTCAACGGCTACAGCACCGCCATGTTCGGCAAGTGTCACGAGCTGCCACCGTGGGAAGGCAGCGATGTCGGACCCTTCGACCGCTGGCCGGTGCATAGCGGCTTTGAGCGGTTCTACGGCTTTATGTCCGGCGAGGCCGACCTCTTTCATCCGGTCATGTACGACAACATGACCAGGGTGGATATGCGCCCCGACCCCGATTACTACGCGAGTACGGATATCACCGACAAGGCCATCCTCTGGCTGCGTTCGCAGCGTTCGCTGGCCCCCGAAAAGCCATTTTTCGTCTACTACGCGGCAATCGGAACTCACGGGCCATTCCACGTGCCCGAGACGTGGCGCGACCGCTACAAGGGCAAGTTCGATCAGGGCTGGGATCAAGTGCGCAAAGAAACGT
This sequence comes from Candidatus Cybelea sp., assembly GCA_049696515.1. Classification (GTDB taxonomy): domain Bacteria; phylum Vulcanimicrobiota; class Vulcanimicrobiia; order Vulcanimicrobiales; family Vulcanimicrobiaceae; genus Cybelea. Next base: position 23,220 of record JBAVTZ010000095.1, read on the forward strand.
TGGCCCGGCAGATCGAGCTGGGGGTCGTGCCTGAGGGCACCGATGCGGCGCCGAAGCCGCCGGGAATCCAAGAGTGGGGCGACTTGTCGGCCGACGAGAAAAAAGTCTTTGCGCGGTATATGGAGATCTATGCCGCTTTTGCTGAGGTGACCGACTACGAAATCGGGCGGTTTCTGGACGAGATCGAGGCCCTCGGCGAAATGGACAACACGCTGATCTTCTACATCACCGGCGACAACGGTTCGGTTTTCCAAGGCGGCCTCAACGGCGCCTTCAACGAGTTGTCCGTGTTTAATGGGCTGCCCGAGCCGCTGGACGTTGCGCTGCAGAACTTCGACGAGATCGGCGGCCCCAAATCCCACCCGTTGTACAACAATGGCTGGGCGTTTGCCGGCGCCACGCCGTTTGGCTGGGGACATCAGGTCGCCTCGTACGGCGGCGTCTGCCAATCCATGGTGGTCCACTGGCCGAAGGGGATCGAAGAGAAGGGCGGCCTGCGTACGCAGTGGATGCACATGATCGACATTGCCCCGACGGTCTTGGAGGCGGCCGGTGTGCCCGAGCCGGGCGTCGTGTCTGGTGTCCAGCAGAAACCCCTCGAGGGCGTGAGCGTGCTCGACACCTTGAATAACGCCGACGCTAAGTCGCGCCATACCCTACAATACTTCGAGATGGCGGGCAACCGCGGCATTTACCATGACGGCTGGTTTGCCACCACGGTGCATCGGCCGCCGTGGGAGCCCAAGCCGCGTGCTACGTTTGAGAACGACAAGTGGGAGCTTTACAACGTCGAGAAAGATTTCAGTTGCGCGCACGACCTTGCCGCGAAGTATCCCGACAAAGTCGAGAAGCTGAAGGGAGTCTTCCTGGAAGAGGCTGCCAAGTACCACGTGCTTCCGCTTGACGACCGCGCGTGGGAGCGCTTCAACGCCGCGCTGGCTGGCCGTCCGGATCTGATGGAAGGTCGCACCGAGATAACGGTCTATGAGGGAATGAAGGGCATTCCCGAAAACGCCTTCATCAACATCAAGAACCGCTCTTTCGTAATTACGGCCGACATCGACGTCCCGGAAGCTGGCGCAGAGGGAGTGGTCATCGCCCAAGGAGGGGAGATGGGCGGCTGGGCCCTTTACGTCAAGGACGGCGCACCTCGGTTTGCCTGGAACTATCTCGGCCGCGAGATTTACAAGATCGCCGGCCCCGATCGTTTGCCGGTGGGACGAGTTTCACTGCGCTTCGAGTTCGCTTTCGACGGCGGTCTGGGCGCGGGCGGTAACGGTGTGATCTTCGTCAACGATAAAGAAGTCGCCGCAGGGCGCGTCGAGCACACTCAGCCGTTCGCATTTGGTGCGGAGACAACAGACGTAGGCGAGAACCTCTATACGTGTGTCAGCGATGACTACAAAGCGGACGATAACAAGTTCACCGGCAAGATTCACAAGGTGACGGTCGCGGTCGGAAAGTCCAACCTCAGCGAGGAAGCCCAGAAGGCTCTCGCAGAGTTGCGTATGCAGAAAGCGCTCTTCGTCTAATCGAGTTAGCTTCGGCTCGCTCAACACATATGTGGCGCCTACTGTGACCTCCGCGCTAGGCGAAACGAGTTGCTCCTAAAGGCAGAGCGGCTCACCACACCGTTCACTACACAGAATCGGCCAAAAATAGCGTACGATTTATTTGGGCTTCGTAGCCCTACGCGCAAAATTGCCAGTACCAGCAAGGATATTTGGAGCTCAGAGGGTAGTGGCGGGGACGCTAGGAGAACCTCCTACACGCTCCCGCCAGA
>JBAVTZ010000096.1:0-31495 GCA_049696515.1 Candidatus Cybelea sp.
AAATAGCGTACGATTTATTTGGGCTTCGTAGCCCTACGCGCAAAATTGCCAGTACCAGCAAGGATATTTGGAGCTCAGAGGGTAGTGGCGGGGACGCTAGGAGAACCTCCTACACGCTCCCGCCAGAATGAGCACGAAATACGGGACGACTTGCTTTGACTGGGCGCGAAAAGGGCGCGGAGCTTCGGAAATGGACCAACGCGAACGCGATAACTTCCGAGTGAGGTACGCGATCCTGAGTGAGTGACGAGCGAAAACCGCCCGCCGTGTTTGTCTCCCACGCCCACGAGGATAAGGAGCGATTTGTCAAACCTCTCGACGTTGAACTCCGCGGACGGGGTATGGGCGTGTGGCAAGATACTCGGGTGCCCGCTGGCGACAACCTCGTGGCAGCAATTTTTGACCAGGGCCTGTCGGGCTCCGATATTGTCGCGGTCGGTCGATTTTTGGAACGAAGGCCCTTACGTAGTCGATCGTCGAGGAGTTGGTGTCGGGCAGCGCCGGCTGAACCCCTGGCGCCTCGTGCTTGATGGCCGTGACGCAGACCTGCGAGGTGGTAGGAGACTAGGCACAATCGGATAGTTCCCGAGGCCAAGCCGATGGCGATGAGGGCTGCCAGGTGCGGCGAATTCATCACGGCCCGACGTTAACCGTCAGCGTCATGTTAGCGCGACGGCGTTTCATATGAGCTTTACGATAACATAGGCCAGCGCGGGCTCGTCTCCGTCGGCGAACAGCTGACGAAAGGTGGACTGGGTAATCACACGCAGATCGGCAACATCGACGCTTCCTACCACGTCACACGTTTCATCATGCTCTACGCCGAAGAGGCTCTCGCCGTCGGCCAGAAGCCGACGTGGAACGGGCTCATATGGTTCATGCTGCCGACGGGTCCGTTATGGCCGGCCTTGTCGCAGTGACGGCGCGCTCGTGCCATAGCGCTACACTTGATGGCTCAGGGTAAAACGGCGACGACGACTTTGCCGACGTTTTTGCCGGAGGCGATTCGCTCGTAGCCATTCGCCGCGCGTTCGAGCGGCAGCACGCAGTCGATTACTGGCGCGATCTTGCCTTGCTCGAACAGTGCCAGCAACGCCCGCATCTCGTCGTGCAGGAGACCAGCGCGCCCGACGAGACGACCCATGTCGACACCGATAACGCCACGGTTTTCATTCATTAACCGAAGCGGGGAAAAACGCGGCACGCGTGCGAGCTGGCCGAGAACGTGTATCGGGCTGAAGCGGCGTCTTTGCAGATTGGCAAAGCCATAAACGATTATTCGGCCTCCGGCGGGCAGCAACTGGTAGCCTTTGAGTGTATCGCGGCCGCCCAACGGATCGAGCACGACGTCAACGCCTCGACCGTCGGTTAAGCGCCGCACTTCCGCGGGGTAATCGACGGCGTGGTAGTCGATAGGGTGAGTACATCCGTTCTCGCGCAAAACTTGATGCTTGCCGGCCGAAGCCGTGCCGAAGGTGGTGACGTCCGCGACGGTCCGGCACAGTTGAAGCACCGCTGTTCCGACGCCCCCGGCCGCCATCTGCACGAGCACCGACTCGCCGGCACGGAGATTTGCTGCAAAGAATAGCATATGATAGGCAGTGAGATAGGTCACCGGGAAGGTGGCGGCCGCTTCGAAACTCATCGTCCCCGGAATCGGAAGCGCGTCCTGCGACGGGACGCAACAAAACTGCGCGTGGCCGCCAAAGTGCGTGAACGCGACGACGCGCTCTCCTATGCGCGAGGCATCGACGTCTTCGCCGACTGCATCGATCTGGCCAGCGATTTCGTACCCCAGAATCGCGGGGAGCTTGGGAGCGTCGGGATAAAGCCGCTGACTCGCCATCAACTCGGCGAAGTTTAGGCCGGATGCCCGGACCGCAACGCGTACCTCGCCCGGTTTGGGCTGGGGTACTGGCGTTTCGCGAATTTCCCAGCTGCCGCGCTTAACGAGCCAGAGCGCCTTCATCGTGTTCATTGCCTTTCTGTAACCAGCTACATAGCGGCCAAGTTACATCCGACGCAGCTATATTGAGCACGGCCGCACGCGGCTAGCGCAAATGTCGTGCACGTGTCGTGCTGCTAGATAGCGTCGCCGAGTGGCGGGCCGTGAAGGCTCTGTGGCGACGCTTCCGTACGCACGTTTTCCGCGATCCTCCGAGCTTGGCCGTGGCAATGGACAGCGGCAGGAACGAAAGTGAGTTTGCGACCTCTTCATAAGGCCGTGCTATCCAGGTTTGTATGCTTACAAAGTTCCTTGCAAAGCTGATGGGTCCTGGATCGTCCTTACCGTGCTAGGCATGGTGGTGAACAGGGGAGCGACGATTGCTGCCATCGATGCGCTTTTCGCCGACCCCGCGCTGATGCTTAGCACGGGCATATTCACGCTGGCGATAGGTCTCGCGGTCGTCATCGGCCACAACCGCTGGTCCGGGGTGCACTGCCGGTCGTTGTAAACGTTTACGGTTGCGTCGCGCTGCTTAAGGGACTGCTTTTTATATGCATGCCGCTACGGCACAAGCAGATTTCTACCAAACACTGCATTTCCAGCGGTTCTTTTTCGCTTATTTTGTGATCGCACTCGTGCTCGGCGTCTATTTAATTTACGGCGGCTTTGGGAAGAAGAGCGTTTTACCCCAAGGTAGAAGGCGTTTTGTTCGCCGCTGCACCTCGCGCAGATTTAGCCGCACTCGCGTTTGATCGTTTCGGGCGAGTCCCTATGATCGAAGCCAAAGCCGTCGAAGTAGCATCGAACCAATGCGTCTAGCGCGACTAAAATAAGGTTGAACATGGGGGTGGCTTTAGGCGAGTCGGGAAATTCTCAAGCTATGACGCGAATAGCCCGAACGGCACGAATCCACGAACCCCACGCTGATGTGATCGCCCGCCTCCAAGATTTTTTCGCACAACGGCCTAAGCTCCAGGTGAGGGCTTTGGGTTCCTCAACGGCCGAGGTAGACGTTCGATATTCTCTGCTTTACGATTGGACGAGGGTCTCTCCACCTCGTGGCGGCATGGCGTTCGCGTGGGCACCGGGTTGGCGCGGTTTTCCGTCGTTTGGCGCGACCCTTACGGTTCGGCCAGCCGGTAAAGACACGGACCTCGTGCTCGAAGGTTCGTACGAGCCACCCGGCGGTGTCGTCGGCCGCCTGTTCGATCGCGTCGTCGGGCAAAAGCTAGCAGCACGCACCATGGATGTCTTACTCGATCAACTGGCGCATCAGGTCTAAGCGCCAAGTTCGTCATAGCGCTCCAAACCCGCCCGACTCGCCGAAAACCGTACTCAGGTTGTGGCGTCTAGAAGATGGTCAGCGGCTTCAGCACGCCATCGAGCTTGCGATCCATGATGTCGAACGCTTTGTCCATGTCTTCGAAGGGAAACGTGTGCGTCGTCATTTTCGTCGGGTCGAGCTTCCGTTGCTGGAGAACCCTTAGAAGTCGTTCCATGCGGAGGCTTCCTCCTGGACAAAGGCCGGTGCGGATCGTCTTGTCGGCCATTCCGCGCCCCAAGCAACACGGGGGATCGCTACAGAGTCGCCGGAAGCATGATAACCGACATTTGAGATCGTTCCGCCGGGCTTTGTCACCTCGACGCACTGTTGAAAGCTTTTATCCGCACCGAGCGCCTCGATTGCGGTGTCGACGCCAATGCCGCCGGTTTCTGCGAGAATTCGCGCAACCGGATCCTCCTTACTAAAATCGACGACGAGATGTGCGCCGAACTCGCGAGCCAGATCCCAGCAGCCATCTGCTGCATGACAAAACGCCAGGTATACCAACTTTCGGGCCAACCCGGAATAAGCAATACGGGATCGCCTTTGCCCGCGGCGACGTAGTGGAGTTTGGCGCCGTTTGCGACAGCGAAGTGATCGACGAAACCGAAGCTTTGAGCCGTGGACATCGGCGGGTGCGGCCGTGGTAGCCGCGCTGATGGGCGCGGCCGAAGCTGTTGCGATCGTGAGGATCAAGGCATAAGTTCTTGCGTTTATTTCTTCTCGTCCCTAGCTATTTCGCGGTGATCTGAAGCAGGCGCAGACCTCTTCGCAGAAGAGTTGCGCCTGTTCCCAGGGGGCAAAGCGACCGCCTTTTGTCAACCTTATTGTAATAGACCAACGGCTAGCGTGATTGGTACGGCCAATACGACCGCACGTAGCTCGGATTCGAGGACCCGCCAAAATGCTCCGGTCATCTCCGGATAGTGTCGCAGCTTCCATGTACGACGATGACGGGCACCGGCGACTTGGCGATAATTCGCGACGCCGCATTTGATACGGTGGCAGCCGTGGGGTCGCTAGTGATGACAAGCAGAATCAGATCTGCATTCATGGAAGCAGCATTTTCCAGGACCGTGATGCTTGGCTCGCCTGCCTCGCTGATCGCCACGACCGACTTAGCACATTCATGAAGCACGGTCTCAAACCGCTTAAGCTCTCGCTCGACGGCAATCTCCATCGCTTGGTGCAAGTCATGTTCCGCGAGCCACAATTCCCCAGCTCTCTCCCAAATTTTCGATCGGCGCGCAGGCCAGGTTACCATAAGAATCCTAATTTCGTCGATCGCGTCTCGGTCGATAATTCGGGAGACGACCTTAAGACCTCGATAACCGTCGTCCGATGTATCAGTGGCGCAGAGGACTTTCACGAGCGCCGCCGCCGTCTCAGAGGGCACTCATTGCGATGACGCGACGGATTACCACGGGTTGACCCTGTGGCACTTTCGCTACGAGCTGGCATTTGCACCGATCCATGCAGCGAATGCTTCCATAAATTTTCTAAAAAAGGATCGCGTGCTCTCATTAGTCATCATGCCCTTTGCATCGAACGTGTGGAGCTGGCCCGCTTTCGTAGACGGTTTTTGATTGGACATCAGGCGGCTTGATTCCGCCGTTCGTGCTCTACGGGTGAACTGTTTCCGATCGGGGTGTGGCGCCGGTGTGGATTAGAATTGGGTTTCGGCGCTTACTGCGGGGCGAGCGGTCTATGCGCAAGATGGTCAGTATTATCAGGGACGCTCGAGACTCAGCGGGTAGTGGCGGGGACGGTAGGAGAACCTCCTACACGCTCCGGCTAGAAACGGTCCTCGACCCGGACCAACCCGGGCTAACTGCCGCCAAGGGGTGCAGGTTACGCGCGTCGCACGCGCGCCGCTGGGACCGATCTGTATGCAGAATGCTAGAGAAAGCGCGAGGTTGTGCGTTTCTGGGGGTGTCCCTCGACGACGCTTCCTAGCGGCCCCGCCCGGTGGCCTGGGACCTAACTCAGTCGCGCCGAACCTACGAACCACGATTCGTCAGCTGCTTGGAGGTGTCGCGTGAGAACTTTGGCTCAGTCTGCATTTACCATCAGTCTGGCCGCCGCATTGCTTGGAGGGGGGTGCGGCGGATCGCAGTCGCCGATCAGCGCGCCAGGCGTGACGCCACAAACATCGGCGATTTCGGCTCGGACCGCAGCGCAAAGCCCTTCGGGCTCCTATCAGCAGCTGTACCGCTTTCAACCGCGGAGTGACGGAATTCGCCCCGCGGCAGGACTGCTCAACGTGCATGGCACGCTGTACGGAACGACCCCGGCCGGCGGTTTATCTCACATGGGGGCCATTTACAGTATTAGCAGTAGCGGTGTGGAGAAGCTGCTCTACCGTTTCCGTGGCGGAGCCGACGGAAGCGATCCACAATCGGGATTGATCGATGTGAAGGGTAGACTCTACGGCACAACGGAGTACGGAGGCTCCAGCAACGCTGGAACCGTTTATAGCGTAAGCCTTTCCGGCAGGGAAAAAGTGCTGTACGCGTTCAAGGGCAACTCCGACGGAGCCAATCCGCGCGCGGGGTTAACCGACGTGAACGGTCTGATGTACGGCACTACTTTCGATAGCGGCGGCTCGGGATGCTTCCAAGGCTGCGGGACCGTTTTCAGCATAACCACAAGCGGCCAAGAGTCCGTTCTACACAGTTTTACTGGTGGCTTCTCCGACGGAGGCCGTCCGCGCGGGGAGTTGATTGACGACGAGGGTGTGCTCTACGGCACCACGGAGAGCGGCGGGAGCGCCGTCTTAGGAACCGTTTTCAGCATCTCGCCGGCTGGCGTGGAGAAGGTGCTCTACTCATTTCAAGGCAGGTACTCGGGCAAGTACGTGGATGGGAATGGTCCGTTGTCAGGCTTGATCCGTCTGAACGATATGCTGTACGGAACGACGTATGGCGGCGGATACGGCACCTGCCCTGATGGATGTGGGACCGTTTATCGCGTCAGCACTGCGGGCGCGGAGAAGCTAATTTACAGTTTTGGGGACGGTTCCGATGGAGCATATCCGGTCGCGAGTCTTGTCGGCGTTAACGACGTGCTGTATGGTACGACGCTGGGCGGTGGCGGTGGAAGTTCGTGCTTCCTATATGGTACCTGCGGAACGGTTTACAGCGTAACCACCCGCGGCGTGGAGTCAGTGCTATATCGCTTCGCCGGCCATACCGACGGTTCGAGTCCCGTTGCGCCCTTGACGAACGCAAACGGTAACCTATATGGAGCTACCCAATATGGCGGAGATCGCGACATACGGGGCCACTACGGTTTCGGAACGGTCTTCGCGTTAACGCTATGAGCCACCCCACCTCCTTATTGGGAATCGTGGCTTAGTTTGCCGAACCTGCTAGTCCCGTCGCGCAGCTACTCGGAGGTGTTACGTGAGAGGATTCGCTCAGTCCGCAATCACGATTAGTCTGGCCGCCGCATTGCTTGGAGGCTGCGGATCACAGTTGTTGGTCGGCAGGCCGGGCGCGATGCCGCAAACCTCGACGATCGCGGCGGGCACCAGCAACACAAACTACAAAATCGTGTATAACTTTGGCGGAGGAAGGGACGGGGCTAGCCCTCGCGCCGGCTTAATCTACGTCGGCGGCACGCTTTACGGCACGACAGTCGCCGGCGGCGACGCGTTTTACTGCAGCTATTACTACGGCTGCGGAACGGTCTTTAGCATCACGCCGGGGGGCACGGAGAAAGTATTGCATGTGTTCGGCTCAGGAAGCGATGGCGAGAACCCACGCGCGGGCTTAATCGATGTGGGCGGCACGCTCTACGGCACGACAACGTACGGCGGCTCGAATGCGTGCGACCCCTATTATGCCAACTGCGGTACGGTCTTTAGCATCACGCCGAGCGGCGCGGAGAAAGTGCTGCACAGCTTCAGCGGACCTCCCAATGATGGCACGCACCCTGTTGCAGGCCTGATCAGAATAAAAGGTACGCTCTACGGAACGACAGCAAGAGGCGGCCTGAGAGAGTGCTACTACCCTGGCTACTCTGGCGAAACATGCGGAACGGTCTTTAGCATCACGACAACCGGCGCGAAGGGAGTCTTGCACAACTTCACTGGCAGTCCCGATGGCGAGTTCCCTCGGGCAGGTCTGGTCGAGGTAAAGGGTACACTCTACGGCACGACGTCGACCGGCGGCAAGCATGGCTACGGCACGGTTTTTAGCATTACGCCGGGCGGTAAGGAGAAAGTGCTGCACAGTTTTGCCGCGGGAAGCGATGGCCGTAACCCTGATGCGGGCCTGGTCGAGCTAAAGGGCAAGCTCTATGGCACGACATTCGCGGGCGGTCCGTATACTTGCAGCCCGTACAATGGCTGCGGAACGGTCTTTAGCGTCACGCTCGGCGGCAAGGAGAAAGTGCTGCACAGTTTTGGCGCAGGAAGCGATGGCACCAACCCTGATGCGGGCCTGATCGAGCTAAAGGGCAAGCTCTATGGGACGACAACAAGCGGCGGAGCGGTGTGCGGCGGCGGCTGCGGGACGGTCTTTAGCATTACGCCGAGCGGCGCGGAGAAAGTACTCCACAGCTACGCCTTCGAAGGCGGGTCGCCTTATGCAGGCCTGATCGACGTAAAGGGTACGCTCTACGGAACGACGTCCGAAGGCGGTGCGAATGGCTATGGCACGGTATTCTCACTGAAACCATAAGCGCATGCACTTTCCGATCAAGCAACGCGAAGAATGAGCGCCGCGAAACGCGACGACTGGCGTTCATGAGTGAACTGAGGACTGACATGGGCAGAAACGTAGCTATCGTACTTTACCTGGTGGCGATGGCAGCCGTCATAGTCGGCGTGGATTTCCTGTTCTTCAGAAACCGAGTCTGGGACCGGCTGATAGTGAATATTGGGATCTTCTTGGTATTCGCAGCGTTCTACTTGAGATTCCTGAGGCGTCCATGACAAACACCGGCAGGGCTTTTTCGCTACGCTTGACCGTTAAGTTTTCGTAACGCCCGTTGTACCTGGAGGACCTGAAACGGTTATACTCGGTTCCCTTTCAGTCGTTCAGGAGATCGATATAAACGGAGTTCAACTCCTGTCGCCCAGCAGCTTACTTCAATGGCCCGCACATCGCTGTACGTTTGGCGGAAGGTCCACTTCCGCCATCAATGTCTTCCTAGTGAGGCTATTGCTTCGATCAGGCGAAGTGCACCGGCTTTGGTGCCTTCAATTCCCAGCGTGACGTTGTCCCAGTAGACGGTCACATTCGTAATGGCGTATCCGTCGTCGACGGTAAAGAAGTAGGCCTGTGGCAATTCGAAGCCGCGGGCGCTATCCGAGATAACAACCTCGGCAGCGACATGGAAGTCGCCCGCAACCGTTAGCTTCGGGGTTACCTTGAGCTTGGGCAAGGCCGTAAACATGTCGGACCACGCTTTTCGGCCAACTGTGTGTACGTTACCGGTCTCCAAATGACCCATAGGAATGTGCCGTAGCTGTGCCGTGCTCGTGCAGAGGCTCAGCATTGCATCGATATCGTGCGCCTCGTAGGCCCTAAAAAAGGCCTGCGCGGTATTGGAGGCACCGATTATTCTTGACTCATAGTTCATTTACGCAATCCTAACAGTGTACGAATGGTGGCCGCAACGATGTCCACAACGCGATCCAAAATACCATGCCCGACCACGCGACTAGAGCTGCAATAAGCGTGGTTGCATCATACCGCCCTCAGTCTGCTCGCGCAAGCGCGCAGCCGCACGCCGCTCTTCGTTGCAGGTCGATGTGTTGCAGTTATCCGTTGCGTTGCTCCCGGAGCTAGTGCGCTAGCGACGCTCCACGAGCGCTAGCGCTTCGCGCCAGGTTGAAACCGAAATCCGCGCTGGGTGCGGGCCTAGGCCATGATCAGCTGAGCGGCTTTGCCGGCGACCATAAAGGTTGGAGCGTTGGTCGGGCCGGTGACGATATGGGGCATCACCGAGGAATCGGTGACGCGTAAGCCCTCGATGCCACGAACGCGCAGGTGCGGATCGACTACGGCCATTTCGTCGACGCGTTTGGCACGATTTGGCGTTTCGACCGTTGATCAAGACGGTGCACGCTGCGCAGAATCCCGCTCCGCAGCCGAACTTGGTCCCGCGCAACTCAAGCACGTCACTGAGGATCCAGAGCAGGGGCGTCTTAGAATGGCTGTCGTCAACCTCGACCTCTCTGCCATTGATCGTTAGCTTCAATCCGTCTCCTCACGCTCGATGACGCCAATGTCGCTCCGCGACGGGTGAGCCGTCATCGCCGGATATTGGTGATCGGACCTACTGACGCAGCCTCTCGGTAAGGAAAGCACCGATGGCGTCCAGCGCCTGACCTGCTGCCTTTAGCTTTCCGATGTTCATGGGAAACCCGTGCGGCATCCCCATCCACACATCACACCGGGCGTCAACGCTTGCGGTGACCGCACGCTCAGCATAGCGGCGCGAGTCGTCCAATAGCACCTCGTCATCACCGACATGAATGCGGACGGGTGGCATTCCGGCAAGCTGACCGAAGAGCGGCGAAGCCAGTGGATCTTTCGCGTCGGCGCTTCCGAGATAGGAATGCACGAGTTGGGCGACCTGCGGGCGCGTGAAGAAAAAATCGGCCTCGGCGCGCGTTTCATAGGTCGCGCCGGAAAGCGTCAGGTCGGTAACCGGCGACATCACGGCAGTTCCGACAAGAGCCGCGTTGGAGGAGGCGGCCTCGTTGGTGACGCGCGCCGCGAGTACCAGTGCGAGATTGCCTCCGGCGGAATCTCCCGTAAAGGCAATCCGACGAACGCCGCTCCCGGCAAGCCCACGATAACATGCCAGTACGTCGTCCGTGGCGCCCGGGAAAGGATGTTCGGGGGCGAGCCGATAGTCTGGGATAAATGCTCTCGCTCCCGCTCTCGCGGCAATATGCCCGACAAGATTGCGGTATGCCTTGGCGGATCCAAAGTTGAACCAGCCACCGTGTAGATGGACGATCGCCTCGTCCGACTCCCAATGCGTGGGATGTGCCCAAATTCCCGATATGCCGCCGACGGTGTCTGCTTCGAACGTCACGTCGTCGTGCGGCAAGACGCTCTCCATGAGCGCATCGTATTGTCCGCGCGCTTCGATTCCGCGCGACACGCCCTTGCTGGAGCTGGCCATGGCGCGAATGGCGGTGCTGATCGCAGCATCTTCGGGATCGAGCGGATGTATCACCACTAGGTCCTAGCTGAAAGTAGAGGATTTAGGTGATCGCGCACTCGCCAGGCGACGACGAACCACAGGACCGTCGCGATGAGCGGCATAGGGAATAACGAGGCCGGCCACATGGTGATGTGAAAGGCGATGATGTTCGCGATCACCGCGGCCAACACAACGACGGTGAGCGGTACGAAGCGGTTTACCAGCAGCAAGAGTCCGCTGAGCAACTGCACGCCGAAGACGAAGTAGGAGAAGTGCGACTGCACTAGTATCCCAAGAAACGTCATCGCGTTTTGAGGAACCGAGGGCGGGTTCGGAATAAAATGCAGGAACCCGTTGAGGCCAAATACCGTGAACATTAAACCGAGCAGGATCCGCGCGGCGATGAATAATCCATTTTGCATGAGATTTACGCCGCCGCCGCGTGCCGGCTTGCGCAGACGGCCCCACAGCCGAGAGCCCAGAGTAGGGGTGTCTTCGAATGGTGGTCGTCAACTTCGACCTGTGTCCCGTTGATTGCTAGCTTCAATCTGTCTCCTTAGGCTTGATGACGCTAATCTCGCTCTAGGGCGGGTGAGCCGTCATCGCCGAATGTTGGTGAGTGAATCCTACTGACGAAACCCTCGGGGAGGGCTATACAGTCTATTGAACCCTATGGCCGTGGATCCGGGTCGTGTGGCCTTAACGGGTCTGATAGACCGCGAACGCTTTCTCGGTGCCCTTGACACCGCCCTCGAAAAGCGCGTCACGCTGATTTCGGCGCCGGCGGGTAGCGGCAAGACATCGCTTTTGCGCACCTGGATCGGGCGTTTGCCGGATGTGTATCGCGTTGTCTCTGTTTCGGCGCGGAGCGAGGAGGACGAACAGGGCTTCTGGCTCGTCTTGCTCGCGGCGTTCGGGGCGATGGGCACGCCGGTTCCAGCGCCAACCTTTAACGGCGCCAACATGGTGGATCGCGTCCTAACACAGCTGAACGAGAACCACAATCCGATCGTCATAATAGTCGATGACGCCCATGAGCTCACGCACGATGCACTCGCTCATCTGGCAAAGTTCATCGCAGACCTCCCCAAGCACGCTCACGTGGTGTTGTCCTCGCGCCACGACCTCCGACTGGGCGCTCATCAGCTGCGACTCGCCGGTGAGGTTGCAGACGCACACGGGTCCGCTTGAGACACCGTTTGGAATCATACCTCCCACTGGGAACAGGATGGATGCTCCGTGCGCAGACATTAGGAGTTAGAGAACGGCAAGATCAAGAAGTTCGATTGCTACCCTTCGGGTTCAGTGATCTTGACGCAACTCGGCGTCATCGAGAATCTCGAAGCCGCCGTCAGCCACTAGGCAGAATCTGGACCCCGCCCAAAGAGCCGCATCCGGTACGGATACGGCTCGAGCGGGCTGCGCTTTACGGCTTGACTCTATAGACGACGCCGCAAGAGCTCGAAGAGCCGTAGCAATAGCCGCCGCCTTCGAACGTCGTGCCGTAAATCACGTCGTTTTGAATGGTTACGCTGCTGAAGGGCACCGCACCGTCGCCGTTGGCTTGGAAATCGTGCAGATCCGTTTCAGTGTAGCCCGATTTTGTGTGCGAAAGTTCGAAGACCGTGCCGCATCCACATGGCGAAATGGTGCTCGCCGACGTCGTACCATAGAAATTCCCGCTGCTGTCGACGGAGAGACCATCAGCGTCGTCTGGCCGCGCGCCGTCCGCGGATGCTTGGGCGAAGAAATGAATCACGCTTTCGGTATATTTTTTACCGCTGGGCGTCAGGCTGTATGCCGTCCCTCCGCCAAGCGAGGCAGCACCTCCGAAGACCGTGAGCCCATAAAACGTGCCGTTCGAGGCAAGCAGCAAGGCCGAGCGCGGGTTCGATCCGTCGCGCGTTCCCCCGTTAAACTGGTAGATGATCGTCTTCTTTCCCGAAGAACTCAGCTTGAAGACCGTGCCGCATGTCGTGTTTCCCGAAGGCGATTTGTCGCATGCAGACTCACTCTTGCCGCCAAACTCGGTCGTGCCGTAAAGGAACCCTTTACCGTCCGATATGAGCGTTGCTCTTGGCGCTTCGCCATCTTTGCCGCCCTTGAACCTGTACAGTACCTTTTCAGTGTAGCCTGAGCCTGAAGGGGTCAGGCTGAAGACGGTTCCGCAGCCGGCGAGTCCGGACGTTGTCGAGCATCCGGTTCCGCCGCCATAGCTGGTGGTGCCATAGAGTACGCCGTTCTTGCCGCGCAAAAGATTGGCCAATGGAAGCGCACCGTCCGTTCCAGCCTTAAATCCGTGAAGCACGCGCTCGGTAAATCCGGCTCCTTTCGGTTGCATCTCAAAGACAGTTCCGCAACCGTCCGTGCACGCGCCGGAACCGCCGCCTGCCTGCGTCGTACCGTACATGTTCCCGGCAGCGTCGGCGATCAAGCCTGCCTCCGAGCCCGCGCCGTCGTTGCCGCCCTGAAAGCTGTACATTACCTTTTCTTGACCTGTAGACGAAATCTTATAGACCGTACCGTCGACTAAGCCGCTCGGGCCGACGGTGCCTCCGCCGTTCGATACGCCGTAAAACTCGCCGTGTTTGCCCGCGAGCAAGCCGCCGTAGGGAAACGCAGCGTCAGGAGCTCCTTTAAAAGCATAAAGAACCGTTTCGTGAGCGGGCGCTCCGGCATTGACCAATCGCCGGCCCATGGGTAGAGTTCCGCCTGCGCTGCTCAGTGATGGGGAGAGCGCACTACTTCCGCCGCACGCGGCTAAGAGCGCCGCGCTAAGACACGCGGCGACGAGCTTATATGATCGTTGCATTTTTGCCCTGACCTCCGCACGGATTCTGCGCCTGCGGTGCATCATCCAAAGCAAATCATCGCGCCGACCTAAAAGGCCCGCAGAACGACGCGAAGGGTCCGGTGCGCCCAAGATATATAGTGCGACGAGCAAAAGCGCGACGCACCGGGGTTACCCCCAAAGCATCGTGCGCCTTTCTGCTTGTTTTGTCAACGAGGGTGATCGTTGGTAGGTCTTTCGACGCGGTTGCTGGGACCGCCGGCTCGAGGTACGAAGGCCAAATAGCCGCAGGCACTGCCGGGGAGAAGATCAGAAGGGATCGTGCAGATGTCGGCATCGGTTTGGGCCGGACGCGGCGCAGCGCTTCTTATCGCGGCAACCGTTCTCACATTCTTTGTAAGCTCGGTCAACTCAGTGCCGGCGAACGGAGTCGTTGTGTCATGCTGTCACGGCGTCAAACGAGTGAATTTTCTCGGTTGTCCATACCCGCGTGGCGACGTCTGGCAAACGAATATCGCGAACGTATCCCCCGATCCGCGCAGCTCGGCCTGGATCGCGGCGACAATGTCGCAGGGCGGCAGCGGTGGATTCGCCGCAAGCATCCCTACCAACGAACTCATTAACGAGGCGAACAATTCGACGCCGTCGGTTACGGTCAATCAGAAGGTCAAATGGCACAAACCGTACTCGCCGATTCCCTGGAGCCCCGATTTCTACATCGAGCCGTCATCTGACCGCCACTCATTAGTATTGCAGACCAAGAGTTGCCAATACTATGAGGGTTACGAAACGACGTATTTTCCAGGCGGCCAACTATCCGCGTACAGCAATATGCACGTCGATCTGACGAAGCCTTTTGTTCGTCCCAAAACCGGTGGCTCGACCGCGAGCGGCATTCCCATCGGCCTACTGGCCGTGAGGCCCGAAGAACTCGCCGCCGGCGTCATTCATCATGCGATGGGCTGGGACGCGGTTGCCGGGTCGATCTCCCAGACTGCCTGCGTCTCCCCGGCCGCCATTACCAACTGCACGGACAGCATTCCGTACAAAGGAAGCGCCGGCGATTCCCCGATGCCTTATGGCGCTCATGCGAGGCTCAAGCGCTCATTCAATATCGCCGGGTTTAGCCGAGAGGCCAAAATCATCGCGATTGCGATGAAGACGTACGGACTCTTTCTGTACGACACGGGTTGCTGCGACAACGTCGTTGTCCTGGTGAACGACGTCTACGGATCGCCGGCGTGGACGAGCGACGACGCTAGAGATCTGCAGACCATCTCGCCGAAGGATCTCGAGATCGTGCCCGCGCCCTGATGCCGTCAGTGCGGCATCTCGTCATCCTTGAGTCCGAAGTAATGTCCGAGTTCGTGGATGACCGTCTCGCGGACTTCCTCCACCGCTTCCTGCCACGTGCGCGTCACGCGGTTGATCGGGCCGCGAAAGACCGCGATCTCGTCGGGTAGGAGCGGCATGTTGTGCGTCCGTTCGGTGAGCGCGACGCCGCGGTAGATACCAAGTAGCTCCGTATCGGCGTCATCCGCGCCGCTGTCGGTGCTGGTGAGGTCGTCGGCGGTCGGTTCTTCCTCGACCGCGATGACGACGTTCTCGACGAGGTCGCCGAACCGTTTCGGGAGTGACTCCAGTGCTTCGTTGACAACGCGCTCGAACTCCGCCGCTGTCAGCACTTGCTGTGACTAGACGATGTCGTCGGGCTGGCCGTGATGTTCGTCCCATTGGTCGCCGCGGTTTTCGTCGGCAGTGCTCTCACCGTACTTTTCCTGTTCGAGCCGCGCGGCTTTGGCGGGGTCGAGCGGCTGGTCCTTGCGGGGCGCAATGTCGGGCGTGATAACGTCGTCGTCGTTATCGGGGTAAGGAAGTCCGTCGTCGTTTTTCATGACCAGGAGTATACCGCGCCGGCGACAGTTCGGACAGGCCAAAAAAATCGCGGACCAGCCCTAGGTTGCCCGCGTTGAGGAGGCCGCCGTCCGCGAACGAAGGGATGAGCCTGCCGAAGAAGGAAAGCCATCTCCTGCTTCTTTCGTACTTCTCAGGAGATAGAAACGGAATGAAATTTCTCAGTCGACTGACCGCTGTCACACTCGTAGGCATTGCGGCAATCGCCTCGTCTGGGGTCGCGCAAGCGGCTACGACGCCGATACTTATCAAGAGCTGCGTTATCCTCAAACCGAGGCCGATGAGCACCAAGGCCGGTGGTACCCACATTAGTTATGTCAACCTCGGCCAGAGAACGGCCTCGAGCATTACCTTCGCCGTTGGCTATCGCAACTCGGCGTCGCACTTCCTTCGCCGCGTTACCGACGTCGGATCGTTCGCGCCTGGCGCGACGATCAGCCACGATTTTTCCCTCTTTAACGACGTGACCTACGCCGGATCGCATACCAGCATGTGCGTCCCGACCCAGGTCAAGTACGCGGGCGGTCAGGTCTGGATGGCACCCACCCAGCCGCATTAGTTCTAATCAGCCCTAGCAGTTCTGGATAGGAGGCGTCCGGGGTCCGTCGAAGCGCGGCGTTGTGCGCCTGGGACTTCGGACGCTCGTTCCTCTGGCATTATGCGGGGCCGCCGCAGCTGCCGCGTTGGCGCACTTTGCGATCGACATTGTCGGTGACTACGCCCTCCCGCACGACACGTACGATAACCTCCAGCACGGCTCGCGCGAGCTTCTCAGCGGCCTAGCGCTCGTACTCGCGGTCGCGCTCGCTGCCCGCGGCCTACGCATCTGCTGCGAGATCGCGGCAATCAACCGCACGCGAATTCTGCGACCCCCTCTGCGGATGTGGGAAGTGTTCGGCTTTCTTTTCGGGACCGTGGCGGTGAGCGCCATGCTCGTTCCGGCGATGGAGTGCCTCGACGGTCGCTTGGCCGGCGTCCCCGTCCGCGAACTTGACGACGCATTCGGCGGCTCGATTCTCTTGGGGCTCGGGACGACGGCAGTCTGTGCCGGCGCGGTAGCGCTCCTCGTCTATGCGGTTGCCCGATGGCTGATCTGCCATCACGATTCAATCGCGACCATCATCGAAGTTCTGCTGCGCCCGACCGCTTGCACCGTCCGTCCCTCGGGTTACGACCTTACGCGGCATCTTTGCAGTCCGCGGCGCCGCCGCGCGACACACGCTCTGCGCCTCTCCAAACGCGGACCTCCTGAAGCGATCTTCGTCTAGCCCACCCTAAAAGCACTCGCTTTACAGGAGCCACCCCATGGGAAATCCCAACGCGGCCGTGCGCGCGGCATGCGTCTCTGTTGCACTCATCGTCTCGCTTTTTTCGGTATGCCCCGGCATTGCACGAGCGCAGTCGCCGACGCTCGACGTTACTGGTACGGTGACCGCCTATGATGGAAGCCCTATCGCGGGAGCGTCGATCGTTCTTTCGTCGCCGGGCACGTCGAAGCGCACTCGCAGCGACGCGCACGGCGCTTTCATCATCAACGACGTGACGGGTGGCACGTACACCCTGCAAGTCGCGGCACCAGGCTACCAGCGGATCTCGCAGCGCACGGTAACCATTGGGCCAAACAGCGCAACGCTTTCGGTCATGCTTTCACCGGCAACGACCAACTCGCTCTTGGTCATTGGCCAAGTGCAGGCCTCGTCGGGCGAGACGGTTTCAACGGAATCGGCACCGACCGTTTCGCTTAGCGCCCAACGTGCGGCGGCGGCGGGGGTTACTTCGGTCGCACCGATGGTTTGGAACCAGCTCTCGACGACGCCTGTCATTCCGCTGGGCGGCGGCAGCAACGCGACGGAGTCGTTTGCCGTGCGCGGGCCCGATCCGACCGAGACCCTCGTTGATATTGACGGCCATCCAGTCAATAACGGAAACACCGGCGACGTCGATCTTTCACTCATCGATCCGGCCGCGCTGCAAGACGTGCAAGTCATCTACGGCATCGCTCCTTCATCCCTGATCGGCCCCAACACGATCGGCGGGGGCATCAATATTCTCACGCTTCAACCCACGGTCGACCCACACTCGCTCCTGCGGATTTTCGGCGGCTCATTTGGAACCTTCGGCGAAACGATACAGACGACCGGAACGGTCGATCGCTTCGGCTACGCGGTTTCGCTTCACGGCACGACGTCTGACGGTTCCGTCAATCAGACCATCCTCGCTCCGCCGGCGGGGACGTCCTCCGACAACGAATCGTTGCAAAGCGTCGGCAGCGCTTCAAACGGCACCTCGCTCTTGACCAAGTTGCGCTACCAGCTTGGCGGTCCCAGCGGATATGGTTATCTCCAACTGAACTTTCGCAACCAGACGGTGACTAAGGACGAGTCGGCGCTGTTGACCAACTTCACTCCAGCCGGCTTCAGCGGTGGCGGCGACGACGACGCGATACACGTATCCGATAAGGTTTTTCCACTCGACGACGATGCAGCCGACACGGGTGCGTTCCAGAGCTTCAGTGGAACGTCGCTTGAGGCACATCAGTCCAACTATGGTTTCGATGCGCAACTCCCCCTTGGGAACGAGCAGATCGCCGGCGCGCCGGCAACCCTCTTGCTTTTCAGTCACCAAACGTCGTTGTCGGGGCAGTCCGTCTCCGGTCCGGGCGCCGACACCTCGCCGTACCTCTATAACCAGCGCGACCTTCTTGGAGACGATTGGCTCGAGCTCGACCACCATTTCGCTACCGGCGTACTCTCGTTCAAATACGATATCGGAACGGAGACACTCGACACAAACTACGTCCAAAGCCAGGTCACTGCCGAAGCGATACCGATCGGCGGTCCCCTGCCGTTTAACGGCAACCCGGCTCCGGCCGGCGTGGTGTTTCCCGCCGACGAAAACCCGCCAGTCCAGAACTTCACCATCGCTCAAACGCAGCGCTCTGCGGTTTTGCGTTACATCGGCGATCCAACCAGTCACATACACTACGCCATCGCCGCCTACGCTACCGACTTTAGTACGTTCGGAAGCAGTTTCGATCCCCGCGCAGGTTTCGTTTGGACGCCGACCGCGAACACGGCGGTGCGTGCTTCGGTCGGCACGACCTTTCAGACGCCACAGCTCTCCGAACTCTTGGTACCGCCGCTCGCCTCGCGCGTACCGGTGGGCGGCGTCATCTTCATAGGTAACCCCAACTTGCAGCCGGACCGAGCGACCGACTTCGATGTCGGCATGGAGCAGATCTTTGGCAGGCGCCACCCGCTCCACATGTCGATGGACCTCTACCAAACCAATCTCCGCGCGCCGTCGAGCCAGCTCAACGTCATCCCCATTCCACACTGTCAAACCGAACGTAATCCAACCCCGTGCCCGCTGAGCTTTCCCGTCAACGCCGGCAACGGCGTCTATCGCGGGATCGACATTCATGCCGACCAAGAGCTGACCTCGAGCTTGCACGTTCGCGCCGGATGGGACGTGGATAGTTCCTTTCTTACCGTCATCCCGGCCTCGATTCAGGACGGTACGATTGCCGCAGGCGTTCAGTCTCTCGGCCAGCCTTTGCATAAGGCCTACCTTGGGATCGAGGAAGAACCTCCTATCGGTCTCGCCTACGGCGCCGAATTGAACTACGAAGGTTGGTACAACGAGCTGAATCGCTCGCCATACGCGACACTTAACGCGCACATCGCGTATCGGCACGCTGGGTACGAGTATGGTTTATATGGGACGAATCTCACCAACGTGTACGCTGATCCGTTTACCGTCATCGGTGGTGGCTTTCTCTACGGGGCACCGCCGGGCCAGCCGATGATTCCAACCGATGCCTTCACGCTGCAGGGGGCGCAGGTCATCTTCGTGGTAACGCGGTCGATTTAGGTCCAAAGCCCTTGCAGGAAAATCAGAGGGTCTGGCTCGGAGTCCGGCCAAGCGGGGAAAATGGAACATACGCTGGTACGCCTCGCCGAAACGGCCGGGTGGTTTTTTGCCATCGTCTTCATTTTCGCGTTGATCGGCGTCTATGCGACGATTCGCTGGATCGTGAGCCTCGTGACCCGCACCGAACGCGCCGTTGAAGGTGAAGTTGCGAACATCAAACAGAAGCTCTAAAACAAAATCGTCTGAAAATCCGCGACGTGTTCGAACCCGACGCGGCGATAGAGCGCGATCGCCGCTTCGTTGAAGTCGTTGACGTAAAGGGAGATCGTCGGCGAAACTTCGAGCAGACGGTCGCATATTGCGGCCAGGGACGCCGTTGCGAGACCCCGACCTCGCAGCTCCGGCGGCGTCCAGATCCCTTGGAGTTGTTTGGTTCGTTTGCACCAGGGGCCGGTGTTGCAGAAAAAACAGAGCCGGCCGTTGGCGACCCCTACCCACCAGAGCTTTCGTTTGATCATCTGCCGCACGTTCGCGCCAAAATCGGGCAAGTCGTGGCGTAGATCGTAGGCCAGTTCTTGGCGAACCATTGCCGCCGAGCCGTCCGCAACGGCACTCCACTCCTCGATTTTGGCATGACGCACCGTGGTGAGATTTCCATCGCGCCGCAGCCGAGTGCGGTCGACCATCATGACGAGCTGGCGGTCCCGCACGAGGCGTGGTCTTGGGTGCCAGCTTCGCACGAGGCCCCAATAACCGCGTACGGTTTCCCGCGCGCCAAAGATCATTCGCTCGCCGTGGTGGCGCCTGGCATGCGAGGCAAAGGGCTCGAGCGCACTCGAATCGGCGGCGATTGCGAACTGCCGTCCGCAATAGGCGACTCCCCGAATCTGCTCGCGATCCACCGCAACGACCACGTTCTTGCGCGCCGGCGAGGGCACGTTCGCGAGCAGAAGATGACTGATGAAAACGTTGACGTACGGCGATCGGGCAAGATATCGCAGCGCCGCCTCTTGCGTCGTTTGTGAGATGGGTTCGATCTGCATCAGGTCACGATTACTGAGAGCCGAACGGAACGTCCATCAGCGGTTTGCTCGTCGGCTCTTTGCTGCCGCCGTCGGGTTCGACCGTGACCGATATCTCGGTCGTAGTGCGCGCATCGGCCGGCAGCACGACGAGCGCAATGCCGCGCGCATCCGGTAAGAACGTCGGTGAGGCGACCACTTTGGACGAGCCTTTTGCAAGCGTCCACGCTTGGTACACCTTCCCGCGTGGCGGCTCCGGCAAGGCGTGCAACGCGAGATAGATGTGGCTTCCGCGTGTGATCACGTCGCCGTTGCCCACTTGGTAGTGTCGTGCGTGACTATCGAGCATGTCGAAAAGGGCGGTGCGTTCGTCCACGAGGCTCCGGGCCAGCGCTGTCGACCGCTCGGAAAGGCTCGCGACCTCGCGCTGTTCTTGCCTGAGCTGACCGAGCAGCGAGATGTTCGCGATCGAGGTGATCAGCGCGATCACAAAACAGACCGACGCTACGAGATAGGCCGGCCATACCGATGCGTGCCTCACGACCATATCTTCCCAAAGATGCTTCGAGGCCCTTCGGGTAGAGGTGTCGTACCTCTGCCGCGATGGATCCGTTGGCGCAGCTGCGCGCAAAAATAGCGGACTTCCCGGGCTATGACGACGACCTCTGCCGGCGCCGATCGGACGCGCTCGTGCGCTCCTATCTCGGTGAGGCACTGGCAGACCTTGCCGCACGGTGCGATCCGCTTCCGCCCGAGCTCCAGGCACGCGTGGATCAGCTGCTGCTGCGCGTGGGCTTCGCCGATCCGAAGTCGTTCGCCGTACACAACGGCATCGCCGCGATGCACCAAGTGAGTGAGGTCACGGTCGCCGCAACGGATGCGGCAACCGTCGAACTGGCCGACCGGGCTTCCGCGGTCGCGGCAGGCGACCTGACATCCTACTTCGACGAGGTCACCGCCACGCTCGACCGCCGCGAAGTAGCGATGCGCGCGGCGGCAACCGCTTCCGGAAGGCCGTAGTCGCCGTTGCCGGTATTGCTCGCAGTGGTAGCGGCGCTGCATCTCGTGCCCTGGCCCGCCCACCTTGCGAGGTTAACCTGTCCGCCGGAGGGTTCCGCAGTGACGCGGACGACCACGGCCAACTTCGATCCGGCGGCGCGAGACGAGCTCGACGAGCGTTGGGACGCGTTGGGCATCGGTAAGCTGCGCACGGTCGCCGCGGGTAATGCGGCGATTTCATTTCATCACGATCGATCGATTGCGCCGCAAGCCTATCGGCTGACGGTACGCGGCGGGCACGCGTCGATTGAAAGCAGTGATGTCAACGGCGCGTTTTACGCGGCCATGACGCTCGCACAGTTGCCCGTCCGTTGGCATGGAGGCTGGACGATGCCGTGCGTCCGTATCGAAGACCATCCGGCCCTGCAGTGGCGCGTTCTCTCCGACGACGTGTCGCGAGGGCCGCTCCCGACCATGCGCTACTTTGAGGAGCGGATTCGAACCATCGCCGCTTTCAAAATGAACGGTTACTCGCCGTACATGGAGCACGTCTTCGTTAGTCCGACCGATCCGCTGCCGTCGCCGCTCGACGGAATCACGCCGCTCCAGCTGCGCGCGCTGGCGAACTATGCAACTCGCTTCCACGTGGCGTTCATCCTGGAGCAGCAAAGCTTCGCGCACATGCACAACACCCTCCGCGTCGAGCGCTATGCGGACGCTGCCGAGCTCCCTCACGGCTTTCTGCTGGCGCCGAACGTCGCGCTGTCACAGCAATATCTCTCGCGAATCATCCAGCAAGAACTTGGGGCAGTCGGAAGACAGCCGTTCTTTCACGTCGGCTCGGACGAAACGGCCACCCTCGGCCTCGGACAGACGCAAGAATACGTCGCTCAACGCGGCCGCTCGCAGGCCTATGCCGATCATATTGTTGCTATGGATCGTTTGATCGCGCCCTCGGGCGCGCGCCTCATGCTCTGGGACGATGGGATCCAGCGTGACCCCGGTATCATGAAGTTGATCCCCAGCAGCTCGGTTGTAGTCAACTGGCATTATGGCGCCGAGCCCAGCTTCGAGACATACATTCAAACGATCGCGCGCGGCGGGCTGCAGCAAATGGTGGCACCGGGGGCCAGCAACTGGAACGAGCTTTTTCCTGCGATCGATACGGCATTGGCCAACGAACGGCGCTTCATCGACGAGGGGAAAGCGGCGCACGTGCTCGGACTCTTTCAAACCGTCTGGCACGACGACGGCGAAACCCTCTACGAAGCGACTTGGTATCCGGTGATCTACGCCGCGGCTCGCGCGTGGCAGTCCGAGGATGTTGCCCCGCAGCGGTTCGCGCTCGATTTCCCAAGCGCGTTCTTCGGCAGCGACGATCCCAGTTACAGCGCGGACGTCGAGCAGCTGGGTACCGCGCTTCGACGGCTCGAGCCGTCAGGTTATTCGTACGGCCAAACGGATGCACTCTTTTGGGCCGATCCGTTCGATGCCGCCGCCCAAGCGCAAGCAGCACAGGGCGACCTGCGCGGCGTGCGTCTAGCCGCGGAGTCGGTCGAGCAGGACCGTTATTTCGATCGACCGCCCTTGCATTCAAACGCGGCCTTCGTGATGTGGCTGGCGGCGCGCCGTTACGATGCCCTGGCCCGCAAGTTTCAAATCGCCGACGAAGTACGAGCGATGTACGCCGATGCGTTGACGCACGCGGCGAGCGATCGGGAAACGACCTTGCGCGATCTTTACTGGTCCCGATACTGGATGTGGGAGTTGCGCGACAGCTACGAGGAGCTCGCTCCACTCTATGCGCGCGCCTGGAATTACGAGAGCCGGGATGGACATCTCGCGAGCAATCTCGAGCGGTATCACTTTGCAGCGCAGAAGGCAATCGAACGCGCCGACGCGTTTTACCGAGCTACGCAGCAGTATCTGCAAACCAAATCGTTACCACCCCTCAACGAGGTCTTGTCACCCTGAGCGCTGCCCTGATTCTGCTGGTCTTCGCACTCTTCGCGGTACTGATGTACCGGCGGTGGGTGCCCGCACTGGTTGCGGTTCCTGCGATGGCGATCGTCATGTCGCTGGCTGCGGGCGTGCCGGTCGTGCGGCTCGGCGGTATCGTCACCGCCGGCGCGGTGCAGCTGGCACCGGTCTATGTAGCCGTGGTTTTCGGCGCGCTGTTGGGGCGCGTTACGATCGAAACGGGAATAGCCCGAACGATCGTAGACTTTGCCGCTGAGTTCGGCGGGGAGCGGCCTCTGGCGCTGGCGTTGGCTTTTTGCGCCATCGTCGCGGTGCTGTTCACCTCGCTCTCCGGGCTCGGAGGGATCATCATGGTCGGGTCGATCGTCTTGCCGATTATGATGACGGCCGGCGTTCCCCGAACGATCGCCGCGACGCTCTTTCTGATGGGTTTTGCGCTGGGCTACATTTTTAATATCGCGAGCTGGACCTTCTATACCAAGTATTTCGGCGTTTCGCCCGAGCAGCTGGTGCGTTATGCTGTCGTATTGGCGATTCTCGATGCGCTCGCATTGCTCGCCTACGCCACGATTTCTTTCCATCGCGAACGTGGATATGCGACCTGGGTCGTTCGAGCCGACCCACCGGAAGAAACCCGCCGGGTGCCGGCCATCGCGTTGCTCACACCGCTCTTGCCGCTATTGCTCTACTACGCGCTTCACGTCGAAGCTGCCCCAGCCTTTTTGCTCTCAGCGCTCTTCGGCGTGCTGGTGACGCGCCCCGATCGAGCCGTTCCGCGACTGGTTGCGGCTGCCATTCGCGGGGTCGAAGACGCCGCGCCGGCGGTGCTGCTCTTCATGGGCATCGGAATGTTGCTGGTCGCGACTAAAGAGCCGCAGTTTGCCGCGGCGCTCCAGCCGCTCGTCGCCGGCGGCTGGCTCCGCAATCCCGCGGCGTACGTCTTCCTCTTCGGGGTGGCAAGCCCACTGGTGCTCTATCGGGGTCCGCTCAATCCGTTTGGAGTTGGGATAGCAATCTTCACGGCACTGCTAGCGGCTAACGTGTTGCTGCCGGTCGTGCTGGTCGCCGCCATGATGGCCGTCGTACAAGTCCAAAACGTGTGCGATCCCACGAACACCGCCAACGTGTGGATCGCCAACTTTACCGGCGTGCCCATCGATACGATCACCAAACGCACGCTGCCATACCAGGTGTCGGTTGCGGTTGCAGCCACGCTGGCGGTGGTGCTCGCCACGCCCGCGCTCTTTGGCCAGCACGCTTTTGCCGCGCTCAGTCACGTCGCGCGCGCCGACGAAACGCTGCCTGGCTTCTACGCGCCATCCGCTTCGAGTAATCGAGTCGCCGTCGACGACGACGGAACCGCGCTCGGTCGAGCCGCCGCCGATGCCGTCGCGACGGAGCTGGCGAACGGGGGCTGGCAGACAATGCGGCTGCACGAGGATCCGAACGTAAGCGATTGTGCGCGTAAACGCTACGCGGCATACGTGCGCGTTGAGGCCTCGACTTTTACGCTTATCGAAGGGAACGACCTCGATATCGGTCTTCGTCTTGAAGACTGCGGCGGCTGGATCGTCCAGGAGTGGCACGATCACGATGTCGTAGCGCGCGCCCCGAGCGAGATCGACGCGCGCGCGCTCGCGCACGAGGGCGTGGTCCGCATGCGCACCTGGGCGCTCGGCGAGCCGATTCGCAGCCACAACCTCTTTGCACTCGGGGTGGCCGCCAAGCACGGCGATAAGCCAACGTACTTCTACACGTTCTTTACAACCGCCGACGGCAATTTGCGCGTCTACGTTCGCGCCGGTGGTCCGGCGTTCGACGCCGGCTTGCGTTCCGGCGAAATCATCGAAAAGCTCGACGGAAAATCGTGGTGGCTCTACGGCACCTATCAGGCGGAACAGCGCGCATACGACGGTGTGCCGCACACGTTCGAGGTCAGCAACGGCGGCCGGAGCGCCGTGGTGCAGCTCGCTGCGCCCTTCGTGCCATGAAATCGACGACGCGTTTTGGCTCGCGGGCGGGGGCGTACGCGGCGTTTCGGCCCGCCTATCCGGCAGGGGCGATCGATGCGGCGCTGGCGGATTTGGGTGATGCAAGTCTGCTAACCATCGCCGATGTCGGCGCGGGTACAGGCATTTCGGCGCGGCTCTTGGCCGACCGCGGTGCGCGCGTGATTGCGATCGAGCCGAATCTTCAAATGCGGACGGCGGCCGAGCAGCATCCCCGGGTCGAGTGGTGCGACGGCACCGCCGAGCGAACCGGTTTGCAAGACGAAAGCGTTGACGTGGTGGTTGTGTGCCAGGCATTCCACTGGTTCGCGACCCTGGCGGTGATGCGCGAGTTTCGGCGAATCGCGCGTCACCGCGCCGTCCTCCTTCAGTACGAACGCGACGAACGCGATCCGTTTACCCGCGCCTATGGCGACGTCGTTCGCGCCTACGCAACCGACGACACAGAAGCGCTTCGGCAACGCGGGCTGGCGACGTTTGCTGACTTTCCAGACGCCCGCATGACGCGCGCCGCTTTTCCTTCGCAACAACGGCTCGACCGCGAGTCGCTGGTGGGGCGCGCCGCCTCGTCGTCGTATCTCCCGCTCGCCGGCGCGCCCGGAGCGTCGCTGCGTGCAGATTTACTCGATCTCTTCGAGCGCTACGAGCGCCGTGGGCACGTCCGGCTGAAGATGGTAACGGTCGCGCTCGTCGCCGATTGGTGATCGATGGCTGAAGAGCGAGGGCGAAAGCTTCGAGTCGGAATTGACGTCGGCGGAACTTTTACCGACGTGGTCGCGATCGACGCCGCCACGCGCGAGCTCGTCGCCAGCGTCAAAGTGCCGACGACCCACGACGCGCCGCAGGGCGTAGCAGCCGGCATCGTCGCCGCCATCGCACGATTACTAACCGATTCCGAGGTGGATTCGGCCGCGATCGCGTTCATCGCGCACTCGACCACTCAGGCTACCAATGCATTACTCGAGGGCGACCTGGCCCGGGTCGGCGTCCTGGGTCTGCTCGACGGCTTCGAGTGGCTTTCAAGGCGACAGATGCGTTTCGGGGCCCTGCCGCTTGGCTCGGGCGGGACTTTCGCGCCCGCATTCACCTTCGTACCTGCGGGCGATGAAGACGCCGTGCGCAAGGCCGTCGATCGTTTGATCGCCGGCGGCGTGGAGGCGGTCGCAGCCAGCGAAAGTTTCGGCGTCGACCGCCCGGCGCGAGAGTCTCTCGCAGTCGAGCTCGCGCGCGCACGCGGCGTCGAGGGCACCAGCGGACACGATGTAAGCGCGGCCTACGGTTTGCGCGCTCGCACGCGTACTGCGGCCCTCAATGCGGCAATCTTGCCCAAAATGGTGCGCACCGCGCGCATGACCGCAGCTGCCGTCGAGCGTGCGGCGATCCCGGCGCCGTTGATGGTGATGCGCAGCGATGGCGGTGTGATGGACGTGCGGGAGATCGAACGCCGTCCGATCTTGACCTTGCTTTCCGGACCGGCCGCCGGCATCGCCGGTGCCCTGCTTTATGAGCGCTTTGGCGAGGGCATCTTTGTCGAGGTCGGTGGAACGAGCTCCGACTGCTCGGCAATCCGCGCGGGACGGCCGCAGATGCGGCCGGCTCGGATCGGCGGCCATCGGACAATGCTACGCACGCTCGACGTGCGCACGCTGGGCATCGGCGGCGGCAGCATGCTGCGGATCGATCGCACGAGCATCCTGGACGTCGGGCCGCGCAGCGCGCATATTGCCGGATGCGCGTATGCATCGTTCGTTACGGTGCAAGCGCTGGAAGGTGCGCGCCTCGCGCGCATCGCGCCATCGGAAAACGATCGTGCGGAATACGCGGTGCTCGTAACTCCCGACGAAAGTCGGATCGCGCTTACGACGACGTGTGCCGCGAACCTTTTAGGCCTCGTTCCCGAAGGAGCTTTTGCACGGGGCAATCCCGAGTCGGCGAGGCGCGCCTTCGAGCTGCTCGCACAAGACATGGGTGGCGATCCGCTCGAGCTGGCCCGCGCGGTGCTCGCAATCGCCGCCGAGAAGCTGCGGCTCGCGATCGACCAATTGATCGCCGATTACGAACTCGATCCAAAACGCACGCTGATCGTCGGGGGCGGGGGCGGCGCGGGCGCGCTCGTCCCGTCGCTGGCCGCAACGATGCAGCTCTCGTATCGGATCGCGCGCAACGCCGAGGTCATCGCGCCGATCGGTGTTGCGCTGGCGCTGGTGCGCGACGTGGTCGAACGCACGATGCTCGCTCCTTCGGCGCAAGAGATCGCTCAGATTCGGCGCGAGGCGACCGATCGGGTGATCGCTGCCGGAGCCTCGCCGGATCGCGTCGAGGTAGAAGTTGAGATCGACACGCAGCGCAATCGCGTCATCGCTACGGCTTCGGGCGCGACTGCGTTGGCGGATTCGGCCGTTGGTATCGCCTGCGGCGAGGACGAGCGGCAGATCGCCGCGGCGCTTTCGATCGGCTGCGATCCGAGCGACCTCGATCGCATCGAGTTCACCGGCTCTCTGACCGGCTACGAACGCCGAATCGTGATGCCGGGTTCGGCGTTGCGACGCCCGCGCGAGCTTTCCGATTTGCGCGTCGTCGACGAGCATGGCGTCATGCGTCTGGCGTTGCGAGATGCCACGAAAATTCGCACGATCGTCGCCCAACTTGAGCCGCGCCTGCGTCAAGCAGTCGAAGGTGCCACGCGCTTTGGCGATGTGGGTCGAGCGCTGCCCGCGCTCTACCTGTTGCGCGGACGGCGGATCGCCGCATTCGAAGGTCTTTCAAACACGGACCAAGCGGTCGCGCTCGCCCGTGAGGAAACCGATGGCTGCAGCCCTGACGAACCAGTCACGCTGCTCCTCGTCGCGCGCGCCGCCTAACCACCTGTCATCCTGAGCGGCTTGTCATCCTGAGCGGAGTCGAAGGATGACCTAATTCACCGGCGGTTGCGTGACGGCCAGACGTTCGACCTGTTCGAGTGCGACGGTACTCTTGTGGCGGCCGTAGGAGAAGTAAAAGATGAGACCGACGGTAAGCCAGATCAAGAACCCCAACCACACTAGTGGGAAGAAACCCCACACCAGCGGATTGCCGACCGCCAGAAAAAGGATCAAGCAAAACGCTGTAATCGCCGAAAGCACGGGGATGATGTACGGACCGAACGGAATCGTAAATGCCCCCCGCATTTCGGGATGACGCAAACGTAAGAACGGCACCGCGATTGATACCAGGATGAACGCTGAGAGCGTCCCCATGTTGGTCAGCGATCCCAAGATGCTGATAGGAAAGAGCGCTCCGGCCGCCGCGATGAGAACACCGAACAGGATTTGAGAGATCCAGGGCGTTCGCCACACCGGATGGACTTTGACGAAGACCGGCGGAATCAATCCGTCGCGCGACATGGCGAAAAACACTCGCGTTTGCCCATACATCATCACCAGCAAAACGGTCGTCAGGCCTGCGATCGCGCCGAACGAAATGATAACGCCTGCCCAGGCCAGTCCGACGCTGTCGACCGCGTAGGCGACCGGGAAATTAACGTTGAGCGTATTGAACGGCACCATGCCGTTGAGGATCGCAACCACGATGATGTAGAGGATGGTGCAGATCACCAGGCTCATGATGATGCCGAACGGCAAATCCCGTGATGGGTTCTTGGCTTCTTCCGCCGTCGTCGAGACCGCGTCGAATCCGATGTATGCAAAGAAGATAAACGCTGCGCCGCCGAACATGCCGAGAATTCCGAACGGGAAGTAGCCTCCTGCTCCCGTTTGAGGACTGGCCGGCAGATGATAGTTCGCAGCGTTGATGTGACCCAAGCCGATGACGATGAAGAAGAGCACGACTGCAAGCTTGATCGCAACGATCACGGCGTTGACGGTCCCCGACTCTTTGGTCCCGCGCACGAGCAAGGCGGTTATCAAGAAGATGATCCCGGCCGCGGGCAGGTTGGCGATTCCCGGCGTGGCGTCCCAATGGCTGTGCTGCCAGGCTTGCGGAATGTTCAAATTAAAGAGCGTGCGCAGGATGAAGTTAAAATAGCCCGACCATCCGACGCTGACGGTCGCGGCACCAAGCGCGTATTCCAGAACCAATCCCCAGCCGACGATCCAGGCTAAGAATTCACCCATCGTCGCGTAAGTGTAGGTGTAGGCGCTTCCGGAGATTGGAATCTTGCTCGAGACTTCGGCGTAACAGAGCGCCGCGAGCGCGCTGACGACGCCGGCGACCACGAAGGAGAGCGTGAGCGACGGACCCGCTCGGGTCGCCGAGGCGACGCCGGTCAAGACGAAGATGCCGGTTCCGATGATCGCGCCGATGCCCATGGCGGTAAGTGCCCATGGACCGAGCGAACGTTTGAGGCCGTGCGTCTCGTCGCTTCCCTCGGCCAAGATGCGCGCGAGCGGCTTGATGCGTTGCATTAACATCAGCGCAGAAACCGGATTGCGAGCGGGTAGGTGTACGGCCGGCCTTCGCCTGCAGCAACCGTTCCGAGAATGATGAAGGCGAATGACGCCAGCAAGATCACCAGGCCGAAAGCCCCGAATGCGATCCAGAGGGCTCCCAGGCTGTATCCAACCGTCGACTGAGCAGCCCATTGCATTGGTGCGATGAAGCCAAACGTGGCAGCCAGTGCGACCAGAACTGCGATGAGCACGTATATCGAAATCGAGATTTGGTAGTTCAGCGATGCCCGGGCATGTTCGCCTACGAACTCCGATTCGTGGCCTTTGATTAAGTAGACGATGAGCGGTCCGAGGATGTGGCCGAAGGGCATCCCCGCAACGGCAACGAGCGCACTCAGATGTGCGGCCATCGCCCAATTGCGTTCCTGGGCAGGGATCTGAACTTGCATTCGGGGGTATTTTGGAAGGCTGGGAAATGGCCTCCTCCGCAAGGCGACGAAACGCGACGCCATGCAGCAATCGACTCGCGCGGCGGCGGATTTCGACGTGCTGGTTGTCGGCGGTGGGAATGCAGGTTGCGCCGCGGCGATTGCGGCGGCGCGCCATGGAGCGCGAACGCTTTTGGTGGAGCGCTACGGCTTTCTCGGGGGCACCGCGACGGCCGCGATGGTCGGTCCGTGGATGACGTTCCATTCGGGCGAGGAACGAATCGTCGGCGGCATTGCAGAAGAGATTGTCGAGCGCTTGATGAGTAAGGGAGCTTCGCCCGGCCATCTTCCGGATTCATCCGATTATGTTGCGACGATAACGCCCTTCGACCCCGAAGTTCACAAAGCGCTGCTTTTCGAGATGATGCGGGAAGCCGGCGTCTCGCTGCTGCTGCATGCCTATTTTCTTTCGGCGCAAGTCGAAGGAACGAGCGTTACCGGTGCTGACTTCGCGACGATCGGCGGGATGCGCAGTTACCGCGGAACGGTCGTGATCGATGCGACCGCCGACGCGTTGGTGGCGGCTTCGGCCGGTGTGCCGACGCAGCAGGGCGACGAGCGCGGTCGCGTGCAGCCGGCAACCTTGATGTTTCGGCTTAGCCACGTGGATCTCGCTCAGCTCGCCGTCTACCTGCGCGAGCATCCCGAGGAGATGCGGAGCTCGCTCCCACCCAACGAACGGACTGCGCCCGCGCTCACCGCGGTGGCGGGCCTCTATTCGCTTTGGCAGCAAGCGCGGGCGGACGGCCTCGTGGACGTCCCGCGCGAGCTAGTCTCGTTTTTCATTTCGCCGTATCCCGACGAGGTCACGGTGAACATGACGCGCGTCGTGGACGTGGACCCGCTCGATCCCGACGAATTGACGCGCGCCGAAGTCGAATCGCGTCTTCAGGCGATGGAACTGCTGGAGTTTTTTCGCCGCCGCGTACCTGGATTCGAAAACGCGCGCATGGCGGCCAGCGGCACGCAAATCGGCATCCGCGAATCGCGGCGCATCGTCGGCCGTTACACGCTGACCCGCGATGACGTTCTGCAGGCGCGACAGTTCGACGATGCGGTTGCCCGCAGCGCTTATCCGATCGATCTGCACAATCCCAGCGGAAGTGGAACGACGACGCAGCGCCTGGCGCCGGGTGAGAGCTATCAGATCCCGTATCGAACCTTGTTGCCGATCAACCGCGAACAGCTTCTGGTCGCCGGGCGCTGCATTTCGACCACGCACGAAGCGCTCGCCTCGACCCGCCTAACGCCGACGGTAATGACGCTTGGCCAAGCTGCCGGAACTGCTGCGGCACTCTCCAGCGCACGTCACCTGCGTGTCGGCGACATCGACACGTGCGAGTTGCGAAAGCAGCTGGTCGCCGACGGCATCATGCTGTGAAGCGGGCACTCGACCTCGTTCGTTCGTACGGCGTTGCGGTAAGGTTCGCCGAGCTGGGCGATTGGGGAGACGATCAACTGCGCTCGGAATACGATCCGGCGATTCCCGAAATACGGCTCAATCTGCAATATGCGGCGAGCCTTGCGGCGCCGGCGCTGGGCGAGTTCGTAACGCTGGCGGTCGGGCACGAGCTCTATCACCACCGCGAGGC
>JBAVTZ010000097.1:0-16295 GCA_049696515.1 Candidatus Cybelea sp.
CCTCCGCGCCGACCGGCTGGAAACGGCCCGTTCCGGCCGATGACCCCTGCCCGCCCGACGGGCCGGCCGGGTGCACCCACCCCAACAGAAATGCCGTCGCCGTCAACCGGAAGCCGGCCTGGGGATCGCACGCGCACCCACGAGGAGAAGGCAACCGCAAAAAAGGACCGCGAGAAGGAGCTGCTGCTCGAGAAAGAGCGCCAGCGCAAGAAGAAGGGCGAGTCCACTACCGCGGCGCCGGCTCGGGCGCTCGAAGCGATCGAGATTCCGGACCTGCTGACGGTTCAAGAGTTAGCGACGTCCATGATCATCCCCGTGCGAGACGTGATTACCGAGCTGATCAAGATCGGTACGATGGCGACCATCAACCAAAACATCTCAAGCGACGTTGCGACCCAGGTCGCAAAACGTTTTGGGTTCAACGCGGTCGTCAAGGAGGCCGGCGAAGAAGTTACCGTCGAGCAAGAAGAGGACAAACCCGAAATGATGACGGCGCGTCCGCCGGTCGTCACGGTACTCGGGCACGTAGACCATGGCAAGACGTCGCTCCTCGACAAGATTCGCGTAGCGAACGTCGCCGGCGGTGAAGCCGGCGGTATCACACAGAAAATCGGAGCGTATACCGTCGAACGGAGCGATCGCAAGATCACATTCGTCGATACACCCGGTCACGAAGCCTTCACCGCGATGCGTGCGCGCGGCGCGAAAGTCACCGATGTCGCGATCCTGGTCGTCGCGGCCGACGACGGGGTTATGCCGCAGACGAAGGAGGCAATCGCTCACGTCAGGGCAGCGAGCGTTCCGATCGTGGTTGCGATCAACAAGATCGACCGGCCCGACGCGCAGCCCGACCGAGTGAAGCAGCAGCTCGCAGAGCAAGGGCTGCAGCCCGTGGATTGGGGCGGCAGCGTCGAGATGGTCCCCGTTTCGGCGAAAACCGGTGAGGGCATCGACGGCCTGCTCGATACGGTACTCCTTGAGGCCGACATTCGAGAACTGCGTGCCAACAAGAATCGCCGGGCTAGCGGCGTGGTGATCGAGTCGGCGCTTCATCGCGGTCGCGGAGCGGTCGCTACGGTGCTCGTTCAAAACGGTACGCTACGTGTCGGCGACATCGTCGTTGTGGGAGGCACCTTTGGAAAGGTGCGGGCTTTGATCGACGACAAGGGCAAGCAGGTCAAGAAAGCCGGGCCTTCGATCCCAGTCGAGGTGATGGGTCTTTCAGACGTCCCTGCCGCAGGCGATACGCTCAGCGTGGTCAGCGACGAACGCGTCGCGCGCGAAACCGCCGAGAAGCGTGCTACGCGCCGCCGTGACGTACGGATGGCCGCGACCGGAACGCAACGAGTCTCGCTGGAGACCTTTATGTCGATGCCGGCGGAGGGCAAGAAAGCCCTCAATCTAATCATCAAAGCCGACGGGCAAGGTTCGCTCGAGGCTTTGCGCGCGCGGATGGAATCGCTCTCGAACGACGAGGTCGAGATTCGCGTGATCCACGGCGGCGTCGGTGCGATTTCGCCCAACGACGTCAATCTCGCGAGTGCCTCGAATGCCGTCCTCATCGGGTTCAACATCCGGCCTGATGAAACGGCTCGCCGCTTGGCGGAAAACGAGGGAGTCGACTTACGATTCTATCAAGTCATTTACGAGATCGAGGACGATCTCAAGAAGGCAATGCGCGGCATGCTCTCACCGATAGAGCGCGAGGTGATTCTGGGACGTGCCGAAGTTCGTCAGGTCTTCAAGGTGAGCCGCGTCGGCACGATCGTCGGCTGCTACGTGACCAGCGGCAAGATCGGGCGCAATGCAAAGGCGCGGGTCATTCGCGACGCCGCCGTTGTGTTCGACGGCGAAATAGAGAGCTTGCGCCGCTTTAAGGACGACGTGCGGGAAGTCGCCGAAGGCTTCGAGTGCGGCATCCAAATCGCTAAGTTCCAAGATCTCAAGGAGCACGACGTTATTGAGGCCTATGCCCTCGAACACGTCGCCGCGGAGCTCGCGCGGGCGTGAAGGCGCAGCGAATTGCGAAGATCGATCACGAGGTTCAGCGCATCCTCGGCACGTTGATCTCACAAGAGCTTCAGGATCCGAGGCTGGCCTTCGTAACCGTGACCAGGGCCGAGGTTAGCGACGATCTGCAGCACTGCAAGGTATTCGTTTCGGTGATCGGCGATCGCCATCAAGCCCGTCAGTCGCTCGACGCGCTGCGGCACGCCGCCCGATTTTTGCGCGGGGAACTTGGCCGAAAGATCGATCTGCGCCATACGCCCGAGCTGGTTTTCATCGAAGATCGTTCGACCGAGCGGGCGATCGCGCTGGCGAAAACGCTGCGTGAGGCGGCGGTACACTCTACTTCGGAGGAGAGCGAATGATCGAGAGCACGCCCCGCCTCGCGTCGACCGAGGAAGTCGTCGAGGAACTGCGCCGCCGGAGCTCGTTCGTGATGGTGAGTCACGTCAAGCCCGATGGCGATACGCTCGGAGCGGGGCTCGCACTCGGACTAGCGCTGAAACGCGTGGGCAAGCGCGTCGTCTACTTTCAGCAGGATAGTGTGCCCCGGAACCTTCGTTTTCTGCCCGAGGCGGAAATGGTCTCGCGAGACCTGCCCGCCGATCTGCCCGAGGATACCCTCTACGTCTTCTGCGATATGAGCGATTGGCGGCGTGCCGGAGAGTATTTACCTCCGGTGGATCGCGAGAACATGCTCGACATCGATCATCATCTCGGTAATTCGCTTTTCGGCAAACTAAACTACGTCCTCGAGCGGGAGTGCTCGACCGGAAGTGCGGTGATGCATCTCCTGCGCGAGCTGCGCGTTCCGATCGATCCTCGAATCGCGACCTGCATTCTCGCCACGATCATGACCGACACCGGCGCGTTCATGCATTCCAACACCACGCCCGAGGCGCTCGACCTCGCGGCCGAGCTGATGCGCCTCGGCGCGGATAAGGAACTGATCACCGAACAGATCTTTCTGCGCAGGCGCGTCGCCGCGACCAAACTCTTGGGACGAATCGTCGATGCCATGCGCTTCGAGCACAACGGACGTTACTGCTATTCGTACGTCGACGATGCGATGCTCGCGCAAACTGAAGCGGACGGCGAAGACACCGAAGACATGGTCAACACGCTTCTCGGTCAGGAAGGGGTGGAAGTTGCCGCGCTTTTCAAAGCGATCGAGGGAGAGATACGCGTCTCTTTGCGCTCGGGCGGCCGTGTCAACGTACAGGCCGCGGCCCAGCGGCTGGGTGGGGGCGGCCATTTCCGCGCCTCGGGTCTGACCTGTCACGGATCGTTGGCGGAGGCGTTCGCAGCCGTGGAAGCGGCGCTTGTCGCCGAAGGCCTTTAGTAGAAGTTGCGCGCGACGTGACGCAACTTCTCGGCAAATCGTGTGATAGGGTTCGTAAATCTTTTTAAGTCGGCCGGCCCGAGTTCGGCGCACGCCGTCGCCGGATTGCGACGCATCTATGGGCAATACGCCGGCGATCGTACACTCGCAGCCGGGCATCTAGGCACTCTAGATCCACAGGCAGCCGGCGTGTTACCGGTGGCGATCGGCAAAGCGACGCGCTTGATTCCCCTTCTTGCCGATCAACGCAAAGGGTACGTCTGCACGTTAGTTGTCGGGCGGTCCACCACTTCGCAAGACGCGCACGGCGAAACCGTCGAGCAATCGCCGGTGCCCGGCGACTGGCCTCATCGGCTCGAGGAGACGCTTGCGAATTTCACCGGAAAGATACTCCAAACGCCGCCGATGTATTCGGCGGTAAAACACCAGGGCAGGCGTCTCTACGACCTTGCGCGTGAAGGGAAAAACGTAGACCGCAAGCCGCGCACGGTGACGATCTACGGCCTAACCCTGCTTGGGATCGAGTTGCCGAACACGGCCCGATTGCGGGTTGCGTGCAGCGAAGGAACCTACGTGCGGGCGCTATGCTCCGATATTGGTGCAGCGATCGGCCTGCCGGCGCACATGGGCGCCCTCGTGCGCGAGGGCTCGGGACCGTTCGTTCTCTACGAAGCGCTCACGCTCGACCAGATTTCTCGCGCGCCGGAGCAGGCACTCATCGCCCCGGACCACATCATTCCGTTTCCGACGATAGTTCTCGATGTGCGAGGATCGACCGACTTTTGCGCCGGACGAGTCGTTCCGCTGCCTGAGGGCGCGACCGGGCGACACGTTTTTGTCCGCGACGAGTCGCGTAAGCTGGTCGGCGTCGGCGAAGCCCTTGGAACGCTGCTGGCGCCACGCAAAGTCTTTCTCTGATGGACCTGCATCACGAGTTGACGCGCGAGTCGGATCGACCGTTGGTGTTGGCTATCGGTTTTTTCGACGGGTTTCATCGCGGTCATCGGGAGATCGCGCGTCAAACTCTGCTCCTCCGCAAGCCGGGGTTTCGGTCGGGCGTGCTGACGTTCGCAAACCATCCGGCGTCGCACTTGCGACCGGGAACCGAACCTCCGCTCCTCTGCACTCCGGAGGAGCGGCTCGACCTCTTTGCGAGTGCAGGCTTCGAAGAGTGCTTCTTCGTCACGTTCGACGATCGCGTCGCGACCCTCTCACCCCAAGCCTTCCTTGAGATTTTGGTCCAGCGTCTGGCGGTCTGCGGAGTAGTCGTCGGCACGACCTTTCGATTCGGTCACAAACGAATCGGCGACGTGCCGCTTATGAGCGGCTTCTTTGCCCGTCACGGCGTCGGGTTCGTTTCGGTCGAGCCCGTGCACGAGCGCGACCAGCGCATCTCCAGCACGCGTATTCGCGGACTCATCCAGGCAGGCGACGTCGCCCAAGCCGATCACCTGTTGGGCGGCAGCGGCTACGAGATCCGGGGGCCCGTTGAACTTGGAGCAGGACGCGGCCATCGGCTGGGCTTCCCGACCGCAAACGTACGGGTGCCGGCGAAGCTGTTGCCGGCCGACGGCGTCTATTCGGCGGTCGGGCGCTTTGACGGGCGCGATTACCCGGCGCTGGTCTCGATCGGTACCAATCCGCAGTTTGGGGGAGAGGCCCGCACGGTGGAAGCCTGGCTGCGGGACTTCCAACACACGATCTACGGGCGAGAGCTCACGTTGCGCGACCTTCGCTACGTGCGCGAGCAGCGGCTTTTCGCCGAAGTCGGCGAACTCGTCGAGCAGATGCAACGCGACCGTCTGGTGGTCGGTTATCCGACCTATGGGTAGGTGTGCCCTCGGGGTAACTTCCGTCGCGGCGTGCGTGCTGGTCGCTTGCTCCCACGGCGGCGATAACGGCTCGTCGTTGTCGTCGGCGCAGCCGGCGCGCGTGGGTCATCCCGCCCCGAACTGGTCCGAGTCGAGCCTTCCGGGCCCAAGCCTCTCGCTGGCTTCGCTCCACGGCAAGGCGGTCTATCTCAACTTTTTCGCGACTTGGTGCCCGCCCTGCAATGAGGAAGCCCCGGCGATCGACGCGTTGCAACGCAAGTACGGACCCCAGGGATTGCAAGTTGTGGGCGTCGACGTCCTTGAAAACGCACGCAAGGCGGCGCTTTTTCGCGCCGAGCACCACCTAAGCTATCCGGTTGTGGTTGACGAAGGCGCTTTACGCGACGAATATCAAGTAAACGGGCTTCCCGTACACGTTTTCATCGACCGGCATGGGATCGTGAGAAAGATCGTCGTCGGCGAGCTCTCGCCGGCCGGCATGCGCAGCAACGCCGAACTCATATTACGATAGACGATGTTCTTGCGAAGATGGCCCGTCAGGCCCTCATGTGTGGCCGTCGCGTTGACCGCGGTGGCCTTCGCAACCGGATGTTCGGGCGGAGGCGGTCAGGGTAACCCACTGATGCCGGTCGCGAACTCGGGCGCTGCAACCGGTTCCGGCAGCACCGGAAACACGATGGTCAAGATCTATCTTCCGGGCGTGAGCGGATCCAACGCGCCCATCGTGAAGCCGGTTGCCACACCCGTGCCGGCGGTTCCTCAGACGTTTGGCGCCGCGGCCCCTGCTCTTACGCCGGCGCCTACGACGCCGGTGGCGCCACCTTCCGCATCGGGGCCGCAACTGTTGTCCTTCAACGTCAACGGACCGGCAACGATTAGCCAAAACGTTTCGGTCGGGCCGAACGCATCGGGTTGCGTGCCATCGTCAGGCGGGACGACCTGCCAGCTGGGGCTGACGCTTCCCAGCGGCACCTATATGGGCACGATCGGAACGTACGCTTCTACCGGCGCGGTTTCACAGAATTCGCCAAGCGGGAGCACGGTCATTGCGTTTACGGTACTGCCCAACGCGAGCAACGTTCTCAACCTTACGCTCGGCGGCGTTCCCGCCGAGGCCGAAATAGTTCCGGCCTCCTTCATGAGCTCGCAGAACGCGCAAGATGGAATCGATCTTTATGGCGGCGGCCGGCACGCATTGCTGGTCGAGTTGCAAGACGCGAATGGCAACGTTATCGTTGGCGGGGGCGCCGCAAGCTTTTCCATGAGCCAAGCCGGGGGTTCCCTTCCCCTCGCCGTTACGCAAGCGACGAGCTATGCGCCCAATCTTTTTTTCGTGACCGCACCGGCTTCGGGAAATGCGAGCTCGGGTATCCTGCGAGCGACGGTGAGTTATCTCGGACCCGGGAATCCATGCGCGCAAGGCGGGGCAATCTGCAACGGAACGGCGCGGGTCGACATTCGGCAGATACTGGGGGTCGCCAACTCCAGCGGCAACAGCATTACGCTCTATGTGAACGGCCAGAGTGCGCCGCTCGCGACGATTCAATCCAGCGTGACGAACCCGCAGGCGCTGGTCTTCGATCCCGCCGGCGATCTCTTCGTCGCGGACGAGCCCGGCAGCGTGACCGAGTACCAGCCGCCCTATAACCAAACGCCCGTCACGATCGGCAATGGCGTGAACCACCCGCAAGCGTTGGCTCTCGACAGTCGAGGAGAACTCTTCGTGGCCAACGGCAACGGCAGCAACACCGTGACCATGTATTCGCCGCCCTTTGGCGGCGCGCCGACGGCGACGATTTCCTCGAATGTGAACGATCCGGTGAGCCTGACGCTGGACTCGAACGCCAACCTCTTCGTCGTCAATGCTGCCACGAATACGGTGGCCGAGTTTACTCCGCCCTACAGTGGTGCACCAACCGTCATTTCGAAGGGACTCAACGCCCCAAGTTCGCTTGCGCTCGACGCGCGTGGAGATCTCTTCGTCGCAAACCTGAACTCCACGCCCAACTCGGTCGTTGAATACACTCCGCCCTTTTCCAGCCAAAGCGCGCCGGTCGCAACGATCACCAGCGGCGTAAACGAACAAGGTGCGATCGGCTTGAGCCTATCGGCCAACCTGTTCGTTCCCAATCAAGGTGCCAACACGGTGACCGAGTACGTTGCCCCATATACGAACGTACCGACAACGATCGTCGGCGGGCAGAGCCAACCGATCGCGCTGGCTATCGACACCCTAGGGAACCTCTACGTTGCCAACTACGGGAACAACTCGGTTACCGAGTATGCGCCGCCCTATGCCGCCGGCTCCTGGACGACGATCACCAACGGCATAAGCGCGCCGCTGGCGCTGGCGCTGTCGCCGCAGACTAACGCCTCCACGGCACTGGTCCCGTAACGGGGCCCTGATTCAGCTCATCTCTGTCTCGCCTCATCCTTCGACTCCGCTCAGGATGACAAGGCGCTGTTAAGCTGCGAGCACTTTTAAGACATCACCGTCGAGGGTCACGGTAGCGCCGCGGCCATCGCGCAATTCGCCGCGAAGCAGTGCCGTCGAAAGTGGCGTCGAGACATAGTGGGAGACGGTACGTTGGACGTACCGCGCGCCGCTGCCGGCACCGATCGAAACCCGTGCCAGATACAGCTTTGCCTCGTCGGAGAGAACCAGCGTTACGTTGCGCACCCCGAGGCGTTTCGCCAACGCATCCACATGAATCGTGACGATTGCTTCGATCTGCGCGAGCCCCAGCGGCTCGAAGGGGACGATCTCATCGATGCGGTTGAGCAGTTCGGAACGCAGCGCGATCGGCAGCTCGTCGTCTTCAAGATTCGTCGTCAAGATGATGAGTGCGTGGCGAAAATCGATCGTACGCCCCTTCGCGTCGGTAACGCGGCCGTCGTCGAGGATTTGCAGTAAAATCGCGGCAACGTCCGGGTGGGCTTTCTCGAGCTCGTCGAAGAGCACGACGCAATACGGACGGCGGCGCACCGGTTCGGTCAATTGACCGGGTTCGTCGTGACCGGCATACCCTGGGGGCGCCCCCAGCAGTCGCGAAACGGTATGCGGTTCGGTGAACTCGGAGAGATCCACCCGAACTAGGGCGGCCTCGCTGCCAAAGAGTACCTCGGCTAGCGTCTTAGCGAGCTCGGTTTTGCCGACGCCGCTGGGACCGCGAAAGAGGAAGCTGCCCAGCGGTTTTCGCGGATCGTGCAAACCGGTTCGGGCGCGGCGAATGGCGTCCGATACCGACGCGATCGCGTGGTCCTGACCGACGACACGCTTTTCAAGAAGCTTCTCGAGTTCCAGCAGGCGGTTGGCTTGCGATTCCGTCAGCGATGCTTGCGGAATGCCGGTCCAGCGAGTAACGACCGCCGCGACGTCATCGCGCGTGACCAAGGGCCGCTCGACGGCACCTTTGTTCGCGAGCGCAACCGATGCGGCGGCCTCGTCCACGAGATCGATCGCCTTGTCGGGCAGGAAGCGATCGGCGATGAACCTCGCCGAAAGCTGCGCGGCGGTTTCGATGGCGTCCTCGCCGATGGTGACGTGGTGATGGCGGCCGTAGCGTTCGTGCAAGCCGCGTAGGATCTCGATCGTTTGCTCGATGCTCGGCTCCTCGACCATGACCGGCTGGAAGCGGCGTTCGAGGGCGGCATCCGATTCGACATATTTGCGGTACTCGTCGAAGGTCGTTGCTCCGATGCACTGCAGATCGCCGCGTGCTAGTTCCGGTTTGATCATCGAGCTCAAATCGAGCGGCGCGCCTTCAGCGGCGCCGGCGCCGACCAGCGTGTGCAGTTCGTCGATGAAGAGCACAACGTCGCGCGCACTGCGCTTGACCTCGTCGAGAATGCGCTTGACTCGCCCTTCGAACTCGCCGCGATATTTCGTCCCCGCCACCAGCGGACCGAGCGAAAGCGCAAGAACGCGTTTGCCGCGCAAGGAGGGCGGCGCGTCGCCGCTGACGATTCGCTGAGCGAGTCCTTCGACGATCGCGGTCTTTCCGACGCCCGGCTCACCCACTAGACATGGGTTGTTCTTGCTGCGCCGAGCGAGAATCGAAACGACGCGCTCGATCTCGTCATCGCGACCGATCACCGGGTCGAGCTTGCCCTGACGCGCTAACTCGGTCAGATCGCGTGAAAAGGACGCTAGGGTCGGCGTTCCCCCTCGCAAGCGCTTACCCAACTCGTCGAGCGGCCTTCCGCCGCCCTCGCCTTGCATCTTTTCTGCCAGCAATGCACTGCCGGCGAT
Source organism: Candidatus Cybelea sp. (assembly GCA_049696515.1). Classification (GTDB taxonomy): domain Bacteria; phylum Vulcanimicrobiota; class Vulcanimicrobiia; order Vulcanimicrobiales; family Vulcanimicrobiaceae; genus Cybelea. The sequence continues at coordinate 9,434 of JBAVTZ010000097.1, forward strand.
CAGACCGGCCGCGGCCAACGCGGCTCCCACGAAAGGCAGGGCGCTCGTCATCGTCCGGCGTTGGGCGCAGGCGCCGCAGAGACGCCGGCCTGCATAGGTGACCACCGCCGGGCGTGCGGCGCAAGCTTCGCACATGCGATTCATCGCTGGGGTCTACCGGTAAATGCGCCGGGAGGTTTCGCCGCCCACCAAGCTAGGGGCTCGCCGAGAAAACGACGCTGACGGAAACCGTGACGCTTACGTTGGATTGATCGAATTCCGTCGCCGAATTCGGCATCGCGGCGGCTCGCATGAGGGGCATGGGAGCCGAGGGAGCGCCGGTGAGCTCGATGCTCTTGATTCCGACGATATGAAGGTCTGCCGCTCGGGCGACGGCCTCCGCATTCGCGCGCGCCTCGGCGACCGCTTTGGCCGTCGCCCGTCCGCGAGCGACGTTTGGATCCGACAAACCAAAGGTCACGCCGTTGATCGAGGTTGCACCGGCATTCGTGCAGGCATCGCTAACCCGCCCGGCCTTCCCAATCTCGCGCACCTTGACTGAAAAACCCCGCGATACCGTGTAGCCGTAGCGATCGCCGGTGGGCGCGGGCGGCATCACCTGCGGCCTTGGATTATAGTTGACGTTGTAGTAAGCCAGAGCGATGTCGTTGCGAGCAACGCCGAGCTTACCAAGGGCGGTGACTACCCGATTGTAAATCTCGTTGTTTTGGGATATGGCTTCGTTGGCGCTCGCGGCGGTTGTATCGATACTCGCGTTAACGGTTGCAATGTCGGGCGGTAAAGAAACGCTTCCGGTTCCCGAAGCGGTGATCTCCGAATCGGGCGGCGTTGCCGCGTGGAGGGTGGCGGTCGCCAGGGCGAGCGTGACGAGCAGGCAGATGAAAGTACGCTTCATAATAGCGAAGGGTCCACCGCTGGCCGGTTTTCCCCTGTAAGTCGGGGTAAAGGAACGAACGGCCGCGGTCGACCAGGAGGAGAAGCGTTGGGAATTTTTGCCTGGATCATTTTTGGCCTCATCGTGGGTCTGCTGGCACGCTGGATCGTACCGGGTAAATCCCCCGGCGGCCTGATCGGCGACGTCGTTGTCGGTATCCTCGGCGCCGTAATCGGGGGATGGGTGTATAGTCTGTTCGGGCACGCTGGCGTAACCGGCTTCAACATAGCCAGTATCGTCTGCGCCTTAATTGGGGCGGTCGTACTACTCTGGGTGCTGCACGCGATTGGAGGCAAGTCTCAGGCCTGAAGGGCGCCGCTGCCGCTCGGAGAAAATCCACGGCCCATGGCGTACATAATTACCGAGCCGTGCATCGGCACCAAGGACAAATCGTGCGTTGACGTCTGTCCGGTCGATTGCATACACGGTAAGGACGAGGACGAGATGCTCTACATCGATCCCGAAGTCTGCATCGACTGCGGGGCCTGTGTTTCGGCCTGTCCCGTCGAAGCGATCTTCGCCGATTCCGATGTGCCCGAGAAGTGGCAGAACTATACCGAAATTAACGCCGAATACTTTAAAAAGTGAACCCGCGGATTTCCGGCGACGCCTTTAGCACGTTCTTTGCCTGGGCTCCCTGGGTGGTCGGCCTGATCATCTATTTGGCTTTTTATCTTGCGAAGCGCCACGAGGGCGCGCAAAGCGCCACACCGGCAGCACAAACCTTTGCTTGTGCCAGTTGTGGGCGCCGGGGGTCGCGCGACCAGATGGTCGCGCAAGATCACGGCGGTGCCGTGGGCTGGTACTGCGCTCAATGCGCGACCTCGCAGGCCCCGGCCCACTAAGACGTCAGAGCGTCTTTACTGTTCCTGGCCGTACGAGTTCAAGACCTCGTGGATGCGCGTGGCGATGCTGAGCGCGTCGTCCCACTTGCGCTGCCACATGTTCCTTCCGAAGATGAGCCCGACGCAGCCCGCCTCCATCGCGACCCGGGCTTTATGTACCGTAGCGTCATCGCCCATCTTGCTTCCGCCGGAAACGAGCACGAGGCTGCGCCCGGCCGATTTCACGACCTTGCGCAATCCCTCGAGGTCATCGAACGATAGCGTATTATAAGGTTTTGGCAGCTTTGCGGCATCGTCAGCTTTCCAAACGGGCTCGTTGAGCTTGATGACGTCGGCGCCGAGCTCGCAGGCGACCCGAGCAGCATAGTCCACCGCATACAGCGAGTCGATGCCGCCCTTGGCTTTCACCGCCGCGCCGCGCGGGTAAGACCAGACGACCAGCGGCATCCCGTAGCGGTCGCATTCGCGGCGGACCTCGTCGCACTGTGCGATGTCCATTTCCTGGGCCGGACTCCCCACGTAAAGCGTGTAACCGACTGCGTCGGCACCTAAGCGAATCGCGTCTTCGACCGAGGACGTCAGCGGGCTGAAAGCCTCGTCGTCCGACGGAATATTGGTTTTCCCGTTGACTTTAAGCAAGAGCGGAACCCGTCCGGCATATTTCTTCTGATACTTTTCCGCCAGACCGACGTGGAGCGCGATACCGGAGAAGTTGCCTTCCACGGCCAGACGGTAGATCCAGTCCGTATCTACGGCGTCGGGATTGTCGAAGAAATCGATCGGCCCATGCTCGAGCCCTTGGTCGATGGGCAGCATCATCAGCGTCCCGTTCGCAGGGCCATGTTCGTACATGAGCCGGTGCAGACGGGTGCGCTTCCCGATCGAGAGATTCATCGCATCAAAGGTTGGGCGAACGATCGCAGGAGTTGCAGCAGCAGTCATAATGGCGGCGCTTCGCCGCGTCCCGAAGGTTATCCTGAGGCTACGACCAAAGGGCCGCGGGTGATTGCGCGCGTCGGATTCGTCGGACTGGGCGCAATGGGCGAGCCGATGGCCCGCTCGTTGCTTCGGGCGGGATTCGAGGTGACCGCCAGCGTGCACCGCCGTCGCGACGCGCTGGAACGGCTGCGCGCTGAGGGCCTGGCCGAGGGAGCGGATCCGGCTGCCGTTGCTGCCGGCGTCGAAGCCGTGATTCTCTGCGTTCCCGACGCTCCCGAGGTCGAAGAGGCACTCTTCGGCGCGCGCGGTGTCGCGACCGGGGCGAGTGGCGGGTTACTCGTCATTGACATGTCGACGATTTCGCCGGTCGCGTCGCGCCGTTTTGCCGAGCGTCTTAGCGAACGGGGCGTCCATTTCGTGGATGCACCCGTGAGCGGCGGGCCGGTCCGCGCGGGGGAGGGCACGTTGACAATCATGGTCGGGGCCTCGGCGCAGGCCTTCGCCCGGGCCGAGCCATTGCTGCGCGCCATGGGCAACCCCTACCATCTTGGCTCGGTCGGCATGGGCGAGACAGTCAAGCTGGTCAATCAGATCATCATTGCGAACGTCATGATCGCTAATGCCGAGGGTCTCGTTTTTGCACAGCGCGCGGGCGCCGATCTCGATACGGTGCGTACCGTGCTCGCCTCGGCAACCGCTTCGAACTATCTGCTGGCGGAGTGGTTGCCGAAGACGTGGTTCGCCGGGACCTTCGAGGGTGGGTTTGCGCTCGATCTCCTTCGCAAGGACCTTGCGGCTGCGCTGGACGCCGCACGCTTCGCAAAATATCCGATGCCGGCAACCGGGCTGGCATATCAACTCTACACTGATCGCTCCGCAGAGGGGGATGGCGCGCTGGATTACAGCGCGATAGTGAAAGCGTATGAACGGAACGCGGGAGGCGAAGCCGTTGCGGATCGCCTTCGTCAAGAGCCCGGACTTCAATAAGAAAATTCTCGTCGTGGACGACGAATCCGCGATTCTGCAGACCCTGCGGTTTAATTTGGAGCGCAGCGGCTACGCAGTGGTTACGGCCGGCGACGGGCGCAGCGCGATTGCGATGGCGCAACGCGAGCAGCCCGATTTGATCGTGCTCGACATTATGTTACCGGTACTCGACGGCGTCGAAGCCTGCAAGGAGATCCGCAAGTTCAGCCCGGTGCCGATTATCATGCTGACCGCAAAGGATCAGGAGATCGACAAAGTTTTGGCTCTCGAGCTTGGCGCCGACGACTACGTCACCAAGCCGTTTGCCCTGCACGAGTTCCTCGCCCGCGTGAAAGCGCGGTTACGCCGGCAAAACTCCATCCATCCCGGGCACGACGAAGCGATCGCGCTTGGCGAAATCGTCCTCGATCCATCGCGACAGCAGCTCACCGTTCGAGGGAAAGAAGTTTCGCTTGCGCCCAAGGAGTTCGGTCTGCTTCGGGTGCTGATGGAAAATCACGGCCGGGTCGTGACGCGTCAGACGCTCCTCGATAAGGTTTGGGGGTACGACTTTGAGGGCGAACAGCAGACGGTAAGCGTCCATATCCGGTGGTTGCGCGAGAAAATCGAAGAGGACTCCCGCACGCCGCGGCACATCGTAACCGTCCGAAGCCGGGGTTACATGTTCAAAGCTTGACGCCATTGGAGTGGTCGCTTCTGGCTTCCGTCGCCGGGCTCGCCGTCGGCTTTGCCATTGCTCGGGTTCTTATCGCGCGTCCAGCCGCTTCGGTTGTGGCAACCCAGCCGCCCTGGCCCGCGCCGGCGCCCTCAGTTTCGCTAGAGAGCACCTTCGCACGGCTAGTGCGCGCGCTGCCTATTGGGGTGATATTGGTCGATCGTGCGCGTCACGTCGAGTTTGCGAATGCCGCCGCGGGAACGACCTTCGGCTTCGACCCGGTGCGCGCGATCAGTCTCCACATCATCGAGGCGATACCGAACGTCGAGTTGGAGCAGCGGGTGGCGGATGCCCTGCGCGGCGAGGCCTCCGTCGCGCCGCTCATGCTGACCGGGCAGCCGGAACAGCGGACCTATCGCGTCTCGGTCTATCCGCTAACCGAAGATAGCGATGACGAGCGCCGCGTGGTTATCTTTTCCGACGACCAGACGTCGCTCGTCCGGCTGGACCGGGCGCGCAAAGAGTTTCTCTCCAGCGTTTCACACGAGCTGCGGACGCCGCTCTCGTCGATCAAACTCATGCTGGAGACGGTCCTGGAAGCACCCGAGGAAGAGGCGCGCGATCTCTTTCTTCCGCAAGCGCTGGCACAAGTCGATCGGCTGGTGGCACTCGTCGGCCAATTGCTCGAGCAAGCGCGCGCTGAATCGGGGCAACTCAAGCTAGACTTACGTGATGTGGATCTGGAAGAAGTCGCCCGACCGATCGTGGCCTCGTTCGAACCGGAGGCTTCGAATAAAGGCGTTTCGCTGGAGCTCGCGGCGCTGCGCCCGGTTCGCGTGGAAGCCGATCCGGATCGTTTAGCGCAAGTCTTCGTCAATTTGATCGACAACGCGTTGCGGCACACCTCCGATGGCGGCCGGATTCGGATCGAACTTGACGCGCGCGATAGCGATGCGGTTCTACGCGTGCGCGACACCGGTGAAGGTATCCCCTATCGCGACCTTCCGCATATCTTCGAGCGTTTCTACGTCGTCGATCGTTCGCGCACGCGCGGCAGCGGTGGGGCCGGTCTTGGACTGGCGATCGTTAAAGGGATCGTTGATGCGCACGGAGGCGCGATTTCCGCCGAATCGATGCTCGGCCGCGGCACCGCATTTACGATTCGTCTGCCCATCATGCGCATCAGGCGCGACGCGGGTGGGTAGACCCCTTAACGTTCTTAACGGCGGACGGAAATCGGCGGTGACGCGCCGAACACGCCCCGCGCATGTTTGCGGACACGGCGGTGCCGGCTTCGATTTCGACAAAACCTAAAATTGAGGTCGAGCGGCTCGAGGTTTATTACGGCACGTTCCAGGCGATCAAGAATGCGTCGCTGCTGGTACCCGTGAACCGCGTTATGGCACTTATCGGGCCATCTGGATGCGGCAAATCCACCTTCATTCGAGCGCTTAATCGCATGCACGACTTGACGCCGGGCGCGCGCGTCGAGGGTAAGGTGATTGTCGACGACCAAAACATCTATGCGCCGGAGATCGATCCGGTGACGGTGCGCTACAGTATTGGGATGGTCTTTCAGCGACCGAATCCATTTCCGAAATCGGTCTTCGACAACGTCGTGCACGGACCGCGCATTCACGGCCAGCGCGACAAGGCCGCGTTAATGGAAATCTGCGAACGGAGTCTGCGCGATGCCGCGCTGTGGGACGAAGTCAAGGATCGTCTGGATCGGTCGGCGCTAGCGCTCTCGGGGGGTCAACAGCAGCGGCTTTGCATTGCCCGCTGCCTTGCAGTGGATCCGCAGGTGATCCTGATGGACGAGCCGGCTTCGGCGCTGGATCCGATCGCTACGAGCAAGATCGAAGATCTCATCGGCGAGTTGAAAAAAGCCTACACCGTGGTCATCGTGACGCACTCGATGCAGCAGGCTGCGCGCATCAGCGATAATACGGCGTTTTTCCTGATGGGGGAGCTCGTCGAAACCGATACGACCGCCACGATCTTCACCAAGCCGCGAGACAAGCGGACCGAGGATTACATCACCGGGCGATACGGCTAACTCTCCCCAGCGGCGGCCCTCCCTTGTGAGCTAGGCCGAGCGTTATCTAGCTCGTTTACTAGGCAATCGCGCAGGTTAAGACGTCGTTAAGAACCCCTTAATGAACTCCCTGATAGACTGTACGATGGTTCCCCTCTAAGCAATTCAAGGAGAGTACTTCGTGTCATTTTCTCTCGCACGCATCGCGCTGGCGGCAGCGGCAATGGCTTTTACCGGCACTACTTTAGCCCTGGCGGAAACACCGGCAACACCAGTGGCGCAGCCGGCAACGCCAGTGGCGCAGACGGGCGCGCCGCCGGCAGACTTCGGCAGTCCGCCCTCAGGGCAGATCCCGATTCTCTACAACGACCGGCACGTCTATAGCCGGCCGGACCTGCTCAAACAGGGACGGGTGCTCGCCGCCCTGGTGAAGGGCGGCACGATTTTGATTCCCTTGCGCTCGA
>JBAVTZ010000098.1:0-3538 GCA_049696515.1 Candidatus Cybelea sp.
GGAGAGGGTTTCGCTGGTGCGGGCGGAGGCGGACTGGCGCTCGCCGTGGTTATTTCCGGCTTGGCGGGCGGCTTCTCGCTCGACTTCAATAGCACGCTGCGCACCAGATCCGCGATCTGGTCTGGAACGACGCTGAGCTGATTTTTCGCCTCGAAGACGCCTCCCAGGCGTTCGTTGAAGAGCGTTGTTAGCTCTTTCGAGGTGAGCCCGACCTCTTTGGCGAGCTCGAAGATCCGTACTTTTCCGGCCAAATTCTCTCTCGAGCGCGCAGCGCTCGAGTCCCATCAGTTGGAGTGCGCGGAGCCCCAACCGACGGCTTGGCTCCGCTAGGTAATCAAAGATTCGCCCTCATCGGAGGGGACAGTCGTTTCGAAGGGTCATGACTTCATTTCTTGCACAGGCTCTCTATTAAACCATATTCGGCTGCCGCTATGCCAAGCCCCGGGTAGCGGCGGTTCTTATACGCACGTTGAACACACTCGGCCGAGCAGAGGTATGCACCGCGCCCCGGCTGCTTGCGCCGAGTCGCAAGGCTATCCGGGCGCCAACCCGCCAGGGTGCGGACGAAGCGAACCAGATCGCTTTGCGCAAATCGTTGGCGGCAACCAACGCAGGTGCGTAGCGGTACTATGCCTCTTCGGTCCCCAAGCGTTCGCGGCGGAACTCCTCGAGCTTGCGGATGAGTTCGGCGTCGACCTCATCGCCCGCGGCCACGGCCGGCTCCGGCACTTCCGTCGCCGGTTGTTCGCTAACGACCCGTTCCTCACGTTCGGCGAGGTAACGCTCCCGGGCTTGGTTTGATTCGCTCTCGCTTGCAATATCGAGACGCCAACCGGTAAGCCGCGCGGCCAGGCGCACGTTCTGACCGTCACGCCCGATGGCGAGCGACAGCTGGTAATCGGGAACGATCACCAATGCGACGCCGTCCTCCTCGAAGATTTCGACGCCGATCACTTTCGCGGGAGCCAATGCGTTCATGATAAACGCGGTCGGTGCCGCATCGTAGCGAATGATGTCGACTTTCTCGCCACGCAAATTATCGGTAACGTTTGCGATCCGGCTCGATTTGGGTCCCAAGCACGCACCGATTGGGTCCACCTCGGCGCGATTGCTCTTCACGGCCACCTTCGAACGACTCCCGGGATCGCGGGCGATCGCCATGATCTCGACCGTTCCATCGGCAATTTCCGGGACTTCGAGCTCCAGCAAACGCTGAACCAGCCCTTCCGCGGCGCGCGAAAGTATCACCTGTGGGCCTTTCGGCGACTTCTTTACATCGAGCACGTAGGCGCGTATGAAATCGTTGATCCGGTACGCCTCGCCCGGGACTTGTTCGTCCAGGTACATGACGGCCTCGTCGCGCCCTTCGAGCGTGATGTACATGTTGCGTTGCTCGTACCGCTGTACCGTGCCGGTAACCAAGTCGTTGAGCTTACGCACGTACTTGTTGTACACAGTGTCGCGCTCGGCTTCACGGATGCGCTGGACGATCACTTGCTTAGCCGTCTGGGCCGCGATGCGTCCAAAGTCTTTTGGAGTGACCTCTTCGTCGAAGAAGTCGCCCACCTGGTACGGATTCCCAGCCTCTTTGAGCGAGATCTCCAGCTTTGGATCTTGCACCTCTTCAACGACCGTCCGCCGGTGAAAGACGCGATAAGCTCCACTCTGCCGATCGACCGTGACGATCGCGTTCGACTCGCTGCCAAAATGCCGTTTGTAAGCGGTAAGCAACGCCGCCTCCAGCGCTTCGAGCAACATCTCGAACGAGATGTTCCGCTCTCTCGCAATGAAGTGCAGGACGTCGATCAGTTTATCTTCAGTTGCCGTGTTTTCTATTGTCGCCATGTGATTGTTTCCGTTGGAGTTTGTCCCGTTGAAAATCTACGCGCGGATCGTATTCTAGATTTGCCGATTTTATCGCCGCCATTGGCAGCAGCAACTCGCCCGACTCGGTTTCCACCACGACCGTTTCGCCGCGCAAGCCACGAAGAACGCCGCGATGGGTCTTGCCTCCGTTGACCGTTAGCGTCGTCACGATTCGCGCCCGCTGACCCGCGAAGCGCTCGTAGTCGCCGTGCCGGAGCAGGTGACGGTCGAGCCCAGCCGATTCAACCGAAAGCGTGTAAGCCGCGCCCAGACCGCCGAGCGTTGCGTTGATGCGCGCCGCGACGCGCTCGCAAAGCGCCAGATCCGCGCCGCCGGCCCGGTCTATCGAGACGCTCAATTCGATCCCGCCTCGAATCGGACGCGCACGATGCTGCACGATTTCGAGACCGGCGAAGCTACCATCGTGCACGAGTGCATCGAGCTCACGTTCGAACGCCGTCGCAATCTTTACCCCGCTTTCGGATGCGTGCCCCCGAGATGCGAAGCGTCCTGGGTCTGGAGTTCTCATGATCGCTCGTTATTGCTCTCAGAAGCAGCGAAGCGCGGGACCTGCCCACGCCTCTCTCAAGCCACTTCGTCCTTTGAGGGCCCCTCTCATTCCTAAAGGCACTCCGCCCGAAACGAGTTTCGGGCCGCTCTGCCTCAGCCGGTAGCCGGTGGGGTCTTCGGCTCTAGCTCAAAAAACGCGACGGGCCGCTGCCCTATGTGGGCGCGACCCCTCGCTCTGTTCTCCCATTTTGCGATCGGCGCGCCGCCGGGTTACGTCCGGCTAACGTGGGGCGCGCACAAGGCGGCCGCTATTTGGCGCGTGCTTCGCGGGCTCGGTAGCCCGGCGGATTTTGCGGTTCCAACCGCCCTCCTTCGTTACTGACGAAGTGTACCGGCATCTCCGGCACAACAAAATCGTAGTGCGACTAATGTCGAAATTCAAGCGGGAAACGGACTCGCTTATGGCGACGAGACGGCCGACGGTGCGTACGGTACCAACAGCCGGCCGTCACATGGCTGGGAAACCATCCCGTCCACAATCGGTGCGATGCCAGCCTCAAAGGGGCCTAAAGGATCGTGCGGCGCACTTCCCCCTCCGATCGAAATTTGAGTGCCGTTGGCCGGGCCGGAGTGCACCTGATTCTGAACGTTGCTCCCTCCGTAGGCGGAATCGCCGGAGGCACCACGCTCGGCATACGGATAACGAACTAACCAACCGGTACAGATCGTGGTGGGACCGGCTTTGCGCGAGGCGACTACCCACATCTTGACTCGCGACTCGCGACCCGTCCCGCGTACCTCGTAAATATATTTGGTTCGCGCCAGCACGTCGGGCGGAGGTGTCGGCTCGAGCCGCCCTCGCAACGAAAGATTGGGCGTGTATGACTTGTTCGACGGGTTCACCGGGTTATTCGGCAGCATCGCCCGCAACTTGGCGTTTATATCGGTTGCGTTCTGCGATTTCGGTGATGCCTTTCGCCCCCCGCTCGGGGCGGAGGTCGGACGTACCTCGATCGGCCGGACCGGTGCACTCTTACTTCGCGTGCCGGCTCCTGGGCGTGGGCCGGGGGAAGCCCCTCCGCTTGGGCCGGGGCTTGGCGCCAGACCTGCAGTTTTGGCCACGGCTGTGGTGCTGGTCGGACTCGGGTTAGGAACGCCGGCC
>JBAVTZ010000099.1:0-20779 GCA_049696515.1 Candidatus Cybelea sp.
GCACCTGCCAGCCGTTGCGGGGAGCAGGTTTACCAGCGTCGTCGAGCCTGCGCTTACGCTCTCGTCCCACTCGGGAAAGCAGTGTCGAGGGCAGGAAAAAAGCGAAGAGAACGGCCGCGCCGGACAATCCGGAAGCACCAAAGACGATCGCGCCGACCGCGAACGCGGCGGCAGCGCCGCTGAAGGTTAGCGCGCCCGAACGGTAAGCGATGAGTGCGACGATTGCAGCCATCGCGGTGCCGAGCGCGAACTGCATCATTTGTGCTGCCCGAAATGCGCTTCGAGTGCGTCGAGCAAACCGGAAGTCGTGTAGACGCTAGCGATTACGTCGACGCGGAGGCCGATCTCGCGCGCGGCTTGCGCCGTAATCGGACCGATGCAGGCAACGCTCTTCCCGGTCGCCGCGGCGGCCGCAGCTTCGTCCCCGCCAAGGAGTGCCGAGTAGCCCCGGACCGTGCTCGCACTCGTAAACGTAAGAATGTCGGCACGCGCCACCTTTTCCCCGAAGGCGTCATCGCCGGCAACCACCGTCTTGTAGGCCGCGACGTCCGTCACGGAGAGTCCGGCGTCACGCAGCATCTGCGGGAGTGTGTCGCGCGCTTCTTGTGCGCGAAAGAGGACGACGCGCTCGCCGAGCTGCGATCGCGCGATTAGCGCGTGTGCAACTTCCTCGCTGATAAAGGTGCTTGGCACGAGATCGGCCCGGACGCCGTAGCTAGCCAAACGTTCGGCCGTGCGGTCGCCGATTGCCGCCACTTCGATGCCTGCCAGCGACCGCGCATCGCCATTACGTGCGCCCAGTCGCCGGAAGAACGCATCCACGCCGTTTTGCGAAGTAAAGACAATCCAGTCGTAGGATGCCAGTCCACCGACTAGGCCATCGGCGCCCTGCGCGTCGTCGGGGGCTACGATTGCGATCGTCGGCGCGATGATCGGCGCGGCTCCATATCCGAGCAGCGCGCACGCAAACGCATCGGATTGTTCGCCGGCGCGCGTGATCAAGACGCTCTTGCCGAAGAGCGGACTGGTGTCGAACCAGCGAAGCTGTTCGCGCAGGCTGGCCACCCCGCCGACCACGACCACCGCCGGCGATCCTAGGCTCGCGGCGGCGACCTCATCGGCGATCGTAGCCAACGTTCCGAGCACCGTGCGTTGATTTGGTTCGGTACCGTTTTGCACGGCCGCCGCCGGCGTCTGACCGGCTAATCCATGTGCGATCAGCTGCTGGGCGATCTCGCGCAGGTTCGCGGTCGCCATCAACAGCACGAGCGTGCGGTGCGGATCGGCCAACTTTTCCCAATCTAACGTTGAAGCCGGTTTACTCGGGTCTTCGTGGCCGGTCAAAACGGTGAACGATGCGGCGTGCTCGCGATGCGTTACCGGAATTCCGGCATAGGCGGGTACCGCTAGCGCCGAGCTTATCCCGGGGACGATTTCGAAACCGATGCCTGCCGCGTGCAGCGCTTGAGCCTCTTCGCCGCCGCGTCCGAAGACGAACGGGTCGCCCCCTTTCAAACGAACGACCAATTTCCCCTCGCGTGCCTTCGCGATCATCAGCGCCTCGATTTCGCTCTGCGCGACGGCATGATTCCCGCCGCGTTTGCCGACGAAAATGCGTTCGCACGCCGGCGGCACGAGCCCGACGATCCGATCGTTTGCGAGTGCATCGTAGAGCAAGACGTCGGCGCTGCGCAGGAGTTCGGCGCCGCGTAACGTCAGCAGGCCCGGATCGCCCGGGCCTGCGCCGATGAGATAGACTCTGCCGCGAGCGCTATTCGCCACTATCGGGAAGGGAGTTTCGAATCGTACCGGCGATCTGATCGGCGAGATCCAACTCGAAGAGTTCATCTAAGACTCGCGCGCTCGAGAGCGCTTCCGCGTGATCGAGGGTAGCCTTTTCGCGGATCTTTAGAATCACCGAGTGCAGCAGCTTCGAGACGATCGTCATCGTCATGCCGGTCACCAGCATTCGCTCGCGTTCGTCGAGCTGTGGACAGCGAGCCAGCAGCCGCTCCAGCTCCGCAGCGCGAATCGCCTCGGCCTTTTGCGTCAGTCGCGCGATCACCGGCACCGCTACGCGCGAGCGGTACCAGCTTTCGAAACGCTCGACCGACTCACCGATGATTGCCTCGACGGCGGGGATTGCTTCACGGCGAAGTTCGAGCCGCTCGTTGACGAGTGATTTGAGACCGTCGATGTCCACTAGCGCCACGTTGGCAACGTTGGTAACGGCCGGATCGGCGTCGCGCGGTACGGCGATATCGACGATAAAGAGTGCGCGGTCAGGACGCTGCGCCATCGCCGCGTGAACGCGCTCTTCGTTGAGCACGAAGTGCGAGGCACCAGTTGAAGCGACGATCACGTCGGCGACGGCCATCGCTTCCACGAGCTCCGGCATTTCAACGGCTTCGCCGAAGCCGGCTTCGATTACGAGTTCGCGCGAGCGCGAGATCGTCCGATTGACCACGATGACGCGCGCGGCGCCTTCCTGACGTAGCCGCTTCACCGCCGTTCGGCCCATCTTGCCGGCGCCGAGCACCAGGATCGACTTCCCCTCGAGGGTGCCGAGCGTTGCGCACGCCGCCTCGACGGCGGCGGTGGCGATCGAAACCGATTCGCCGCCGATGCGCGTCTGCGCGCGAGCCCGCTTGCCGGCAGCTAGTGCCTCGCGAAAGAGGCGGTGTAGCGTGCGGCCGAGCGACTTGGCTTGCGTGGCCGCTACATACGCGTCTTTGACTTGTCCGAGAATTTCGGCTTCGCCGATCAGCATCGAGTCGAGCCCGGTGCAGACCCGGAAGAGATGTTCTACCGCTTGGTGGCCGAGCCGGGTGTACAAGTACGATTCGAGATCGTACCCCGTGGTGCCATGGCGAAAGTTTGCAAGAAACGACTTGATCTGTGCAACGCCGCCCTCGTAATCGTCGAGCTCGGCGTAAATTTCCAAGCGGCCGCAGGTCTGCAGCATGACGGCTTCCTGCACCGCTTCGTAGTCGCGAAGCGCGACGAGTGCTTCGGCCATGCGCGATGGCGGAAAGGCGTGCCGTTCGCGCACTTCGACCGGGGCCGTGTGATGCGAAAGCCCGATGCAGGTGATCGGCATCAGCGAGCCTCGGGAATTTCGGCGCCGAGCGACGCCTGCGGCTCCAAACTCAAACGGTGAGTCAAGATCGTCATTTCGCCCGCGAGGTCGATGTTGCGCACGATAACCGGTGCCCGCAGCTGCAGCGGCATCGGCGCGAAGTTGAGGATCGCTCGAATCCCGAGATCGGCGACGCGCTGGGCGCTTTCCTGAGCTGCTTCGGCTGGAACGGCAATCACCGCAATGTTGCAACCCGTCTCGGGGAGCGTGCGTTCCATCGCGTCGATGCTTTGTACGACGATGCCTTGCCAGCTTTGGCCAACGACTGCCGGAGAGCGGTCGAAGATCGCCGCAACGCCGAAGCGCCGCTCGCGGGCGGTGATGAAGGCGGCGAAAGCGTGCCCCAAGTAGCCGAAGCCCACGATCGCGATCCGCCAGTCATGTTCCAATCCTAAGACCCAAGCGAGTTGCTCCACAAGCGGATCGATCGCATACCCTTGACCGCGCCGGCCGAGCGGACCGAGCGCGCAGAGGTCCTTGCGGATCTGTGTGCTCGCGATCGTGTGGCCGAGCAGCGCGGCTAGCCCATTAGAGGTAATCGTCCGTTTTCCACTCGCGTGAGCCTGGCGTAGCGCCCGGTGATACGCGTAAAGTCGGGGAATCGAAACCTCGCCGAGTGGTTCGGCCGCGGCTTCCAGGCGGCTTGCCGCCAGCTTGAGCTTGGGGCCGATCATGCGGTCGCCAGAAGCTGTGCCAGCGAGCTATCGGCGGCTGCCAGCGTGCGCTCGATGTCGCGAGCAGCGTGAGCCGTCGAGAGAAAATTGGCTTCGAACGGCGAGGGGGCGAGGTAGACGCCGCGATCGAGCATGGCGCCGAAATACTTCGCGAAGAGTCTTCGATCGGACTTTCTCGCCGCTTCCAAGTCGGCGACCGGCCCGGACGTGAAAAACACGGTGAACATCGAACCGGCTCGATTGCACGAATGCGGCACCCCGTGGCGGCTCAGCACCTCGTCGAGCCCCTCGGTGAGCCGCTGAGTCATTCCTTCGAGGCGGTCGTAGAGCCCGGCGTCGGCGGCGATGACGCCGAGCGTCGCGAGACCCGCGGCCATCGCAAGGGGATTCCCCGACAGCGTGCCGGCCTGATAGACCGGTCCGTCGGGTGAGAGGTGGGCCATCACGTCGGGCCGGCCTCCGAACGCTGCGGCCGGCAGGCCGCCGCCGATGATTTTTCCCAGAGTCGTCAGGTCGGGCACGATGCCTTCGCGCGCTTGCGCACCGCCGCGCGCCACGCGAAACCCCGTCATCACTTCATCGAAGACCAGCAACGCGCCGCTGGAACTGCATAAGTCGCGCAGCCGTTGCAGATAGCCGGGACGCGGCAGCACTAATCCCATGTTTCCGGGATACGGTTCGACGATAACCGCCGCGAGCGCTTCGGCGTGCCTTTCGAAAGCGTCCTCAAGCGCCGCCTGGTCATTGAACGGCAAAACGATTGTATCCCGCGCCGTTCCTTCGGTGACGCCGGGCGAATCGGGCGTTCCATGGGTGAGCGCACCCGATCCGGCCGCGATCAAAAACGAATCGCCGTGCCCGTGATAGCAGCCCGCAAACTTGACGATCTTCGAGCGGCCGGTGAAGCCGCGTGCGAGCCGGATCGCGCTCATCGTCGCTTCAGTGCCGCTCGAGACGAAGCGCAGCCGTCGAATCGAAGGCATCATCGAAGCGATCGCCTCCGCCAACTCGCTTTCGAGTTCGGTCGGCGTGCCGAACGAGGTTCCACGCGAGGCGGTGTTGACGATCGCTCGCGTTACGGCCGGATGCGCGTGGCCGAGAAGCAAGGCGCCCCACGACATCACGTAGTCGAGATATTCGTGGCCGTCTAAGTCGTAGAGCGTCGCGCCCGAGCCGCTCTTCATGAAGACCGGCGATAGGCCGACGGCGCCGAGCGCGCGCACCGGCGAGTTCACGCCCCCGGCAATGACGTTTCGCGCGCGTGCAAACGCGGCGATCGAACGCTCCAGCCTCACGTCCGACTCTCTATTGCGAGGGCATCGGCGAATCTGTTGACGTTGTGAAAATGCTTTCCGCGGATCGGCACGCGACGCGCCGCGATGCGGTCGACTAAGTCGTGCATTGCGCTGTGTCCGTTACGGTGCAGCGCGAAACCCTCGCGCACGATCGCCGAGCGAAGGTAGAGCGCCGCCAGCGGCTCGAGTCTTCCGCCGTGTTCGGGTACCACCGCTTCGTCGCCGGGCTGCCACGAGGCTGCCAGCTGCCGAAGGACACTTGCGCCGAGTTGCGGTTGATCCGCCGCCACTGCAAAGACGCGCTCGGCTCGAATGGCCGTACAGGCCGAGAGGAGAGCGAGCAATGGGCCACCGCCCGGCCAACGGTCGATGAGGAATGGAGCATCGAGCTGGGCGTCGACCGGCGAAGGAAACGAACCCTTGGCGGCCACGTAGACCGGCCATCCGGCGGCGCGCAAGTTACGGTAGACTCGCACGACCATCGGTTCACCGCCGATGGCGTGTTCCAATTTTCCCGGGAATCTTCGCGCTTCGCCTCCCGCGAGCATGACCACCGCCGTCCGCGCGTTGGCCGGAATCGATCGCTCATCCATGGCGCTTCGCATATTCCTTAGCGAAGTACGTAATCACGATGTCGGCCCCGGCGCGGACGAACGAGGTCAATATCTCGTCGATCGCGCGCTCGCCCTCGAGCCAGCCATTGGCAACGGCGGCTTGTAACATTGCGTACTCGCCGCTGACGTTGAAGACGGCAATCGGGACGTCGAACCGCTCGCGCGCCGCACGCACGATGTCGAGGTAGGGCAGGGCCGGCTTGACCATCACGATGTCCGCTCCCTGGGCGATGTCGAGGCTGATTTCGCGTAACGCCTCGCGCGCGTTGGGCGGGTCCATTTGATAACCGCGGCGATCGCCAAAGCGTGGAGCCGAGCCGGCTGCGTCGCGAAACGGTCCGTAAAACGCCGAAGCGTACTTTACGCTGTAGGCCATGATCGCAACATCGGTGTGCCTGTGGACGTCGAGGGCCGTGCGAATGGCTCCCACGCGCGCGTCCATCATGTCCGACGGAGCGACGACGTCGATTCCCGCTTCGGCATAGGTGAGCGCGATGCGGGAGAGGAGCTCGACGGTCGCATCGTTGTCGACCTCGTCGCGCGCGTTGAGGATGCCGCAGTGGCCGTGATCGGTGTATTCGCATGCGCACAAGTCTGCCATCACCAGCATCTCAGGCACGGCCGCTTTGATGGCACGAATCGTAAGCTGAACGATGCCTTCGGGGTCGTAGCTGCTCGATGCGGTCGCATCTTTGTGCGCTGGAATGCCGAAGAGCAGCACGCTTCCGACTCCGAGCGCGAAGAGCTCGCGGGCTTCAACGACGGTCGCGTCGAGTTCGAGCCGGTTGATGCCGGGCATCGACTCGATAGGCCCCGCATCGCTTGCGCGCTCGACGACGAAGAGGGGCTGCACGAGTTGTTCGACGGCAATGCGGTGCTCTCGGACGAGAGCCCGCATCACCTCGCTGCGGCGCAGGCGCCGGGGACGCAAGACAATCAGCGTTCGGCTCCCGATACTGCAGCGGGAAAGCTTTCCAACTCCGCCGCCAGCTGGATTCCGAGCGCTTCGGCCTCGTGCAGCGTCGAGACCCCGCGTTCGATTCGCTTACGGAGGAGCGCTCCGCCCGCCGGCGCGTAGGCGCCTTCGACGATCATCGTTTTACCTGCGAGGTAAGCGTGGACTCCGATAGGAGCGCTGCAGCCCCCGCGCATCGCGCGCAACGCAGCCCGCTCGCAAGTGACGCAAAGTTCGCTCGCCGGATCGTTCACGGCCGCGCGAAGAAGATTGGCAAAAGCTTCGTCCGCGGCGCGCGTTTCCACCGCAAGCGCGCCCTGCCCGACGGCCGGAACCATTTGCTCCACTGCAAACGGCACGACGTGCTTCGCGGCTACTCCCAAGCGGTTCAGTCCGGCCATCGCTAGGATGATGGCGTCGTATTGGCCTCCTCGCAGTTTGTTCAGACGCGTGTCCACGTTACCGCGCAACGTCGTGTATTGAAGGTCCGGCCGCAGCGCCGTCAACTCTCCATGGCGGCGTGCACTGGAAGTACCCACGACGGCGCCCGGCGGCAGCGATTCGAAGGACGCGTAGCGTTCGCTGCAAAAGGCATCGCGTGCATCTTCGCGCTGCGAAATCGCAGCGATGCGCAGGTCTTCCGGCAGCGTGCTTGCGAGGTCTTTGCAGGAGTGGACCGCATAATCGGCGCGCCGATCGCGGAGCGCGCTTTCGAGTTCCTTGACGAAAACGTTGACATCACCGAGCCGATCGATCGAACGATCCTGGTCGCGGTCGCCGGTGGTCGTGATGCCGAGCAGCGTCGTCGCGATACCGCGTTCGGCAAGACGTGCAGCCACCGCACGGCTTTGGATGGTCGCCAACGAGCTGCGGCGAGTGGCACAGACCACGGTGGTGGGAGGCATCGCGGCGAGTTCGGCGATCGGTTGCTCGGCGAGTTTTTGCAGGATTGCAGCCCGCTCATCCTGGGGGAAGGCCTCCTTGACGTAGGCTCGCATGCGCCCGAGGGTGCGAGCGGCATCGCCGTATTCGGGGCTTAAGTTTTCGGCCAGTTCGCGAACGATGCGACGCGAGAATGAGGGCGAGTTTCCACCCGAATCGGCGGCGATCGTCAAATCGGCGATACGCAAGGTGGCTGCCATCGTGAAGTCGCCGCGATCGGGGCAGGTTGCGTCGCAGACCAGTGCGTGGGATGCGCGCGCGTCTGCCACCACCCGCGCGTTGAGTTCGCTGTCGTCGGTTGCCGCAATTACGACGCCCGCCCGATCGAGGTCATAGCGGTCGTAGCCACGTTCCGCGTACGCGACGCCCTTTTCGGTTATGAGGGAGCGCAGGCGATCGCCGATCCGCTCGGCGACGACGAAGACCGGAAATCCGGCATCGACAAGCGACTCGGCTTTGCGTGCTGCGACGTTGCCGCCACCGACGATTACGGCTCGGCGACCGTCCGGCCTCAGCGAAATTGGGAGCATATGGACGGTAAAAGACTTCCGCATCCTGCAGTCAAAAACCGCCTGTCGTGCTGCCTTTGCCGCGTCCGGGCGCTAAATGAAGGAACCTGCTGAGGGACCTGGGCGCGCGGGCCTCGTCGGTGCGGTCGTGGCCGCGCTGGTTACACTGCCGGGTTTAGGCGTCGGCACGCTCTGGGACAACAGCGAAACGGCCTACGGTGAAGTCGCTCGTGAGATTCTGCTCACGCACGATTGGGTGACCATGCACCTCAACAGCGTACCGTACTTCGTTCAGCCGCCACTCTACTTTTGGCTCGGCGCGGTTTTTTCGCTGCTGATGCACGGTGCGACGCCATTGGCACTCCGTCTTCCGGCCGCGTTGTCGACGATCGCGCTCGCCTCGTTCACGGGTTATGCCGTCGCGCGACAGGCGGGAACCAGGGTAGGCATCTACGCCGCGGTCATTCTTTCGACGTCACTGATGCCGGCCGTCATCGGCCGTCTCGCAATCATGGATGCGCTCCTCGACTTGGCAGTCGCGATGACGATTTTCTGGTGGTTTCGGGGGCTCGAAACGGGGCGCGACCGCTATATCATCTTCGGCTGGGTTGCCGCGGGCGGCGGATTTCTGGCCAAAGGGTTGGTGGCGCCGGTGGTGGCGCTCTTAGTGATCGTTCCGTTCTATTTTTGGAATCGCCGTTCGGAACCAACCCGCGCGCCTTCGCCGCGCGCCTGGACCGTCGGAGGGTTGGCCTTCCTTGCGATCGTCGCGCCTTGGCCGGCTGCGTTGGTTTCGCACTACCATCTCTTTCCGCTCGAGAAACTCATCGGCGAGTATACCGTCGGCCGTTACACAGGCATCGTCGAGAACCAATCCGGCCCGATCTGGTACTACCTCCCGGTAATCATCCTAGGCTTCTTCCCTTGGATTGCGTTTCTTCCGATGGCGATCGTCTACGGCGCGCGTCAACTGCGCGACGGCGTTCTGCCGGGGCCGTCTTTCTCGCGTTTGGTTCGACTCGGCTTCACGTGGATGGTCGTCCCGTTGCTCTTCTTTAGTTTTGCGCGCACGAAGTTACCGAACTACGTAGCGCTTGAGTTTCCCGCGCTCGCGCTGATCACCGCGCTCTACTTCGAAACGGTGGCACGCAAGGGCGGAAGCCGCTCGGCCGTGATCTCGGCGGCGACGGTTCCGGTGACGATTGGCGCGCTGGCGTTCGCGATCTGGCTCTTCACCCGCAATAACCGCCTGACGGCCGAGATCGCTATCGCCGTTCCCCCGCTGCTCGGAATGGCCGCCGCAATCTTCGGTGGATCGTTGCTGACGGCGTTGCTGGTCGCCGGCGCGAAGAACGTGCGCGCGGCTCCATTCCCGCTGGCAATAGCGGCTATGATCGCGGTTGACGTGCTGGCCGTTACGGTATTGCCGCACGCGGAAGCCTTCAAACCCGTGCCGCGGCTAGCCGCGCTGATCGAGCACGAGCGCCAGCCGGGTGACGTCGTGGCAATTCAGGGGGTATCGGGCGGCAATGCTTTGCTCTTTTACACGCATCCGGTCGTGCGCGTCTTAGCGCCTCCGGCCGACGGCGATCCGCAAAGCGACGGAGTGGATCCACGTACCGTCATCTGCGGTGCGTCGCGCGCGTGGGTTATAGCTCCGGTGGTCCGCCCGGCTTACGATCCGACTTACGGGCGCATTCGACACACCGTCGCGGTCGACCGAAAGGCCGAACTGCTACTCTATAACGGGCCGCGCTGCCGCTGACGCGGGGCTCACGGCTTAAATCCGGCGACTGCGGCTTCCGTGACGGGAGAAGCGTGATTGCCTCCGAGCGAAGCCCGGATGTAGGTAATGACGTCGGCGATGTCCTTATTCGAAAGCGTGCCTTTCCAGGGAGGCATTTGCCCGCTGTACGTCTGGCCGTTGACGGTAATCGGCGTGTGCAGACCGCCAAGCACGATCCCGATCACTTTCTTCGGGTCGCCGGTGACCACCGGATTATTCGCAAGCGGTGGGAACGAGCCGGGTAGGCCTTGACCTTGCGCGCCGTGACAGGTGGAGCAGTTTGCCGCGAACACCTTCGCGCCGTTGCTATTTACCGTAGATGCGCCTGGCGGGGCTGCGCCGGGAGCTCCCCCGCTTGGGAGAGTTGCCGCCGCCGCTTGGCTGAGAACGGTGGACTCCGGTGGCGAGGCGGGTGCCGCGGCTTGTTTGGCCATCGTCGTCACCTGTGCGAAGATCGTGAGCGCGATGATTACACCGACGACGATCGTTGCGCTCCACAAGACTCCCGCGCGCGCAGCGAAGCTGCGCGTCGTACTGCGATCGATCCACGGAAGCAAGAGGATCACCAAGAGGAAGAGCGTCGGCACGACGATCGTCGCGAT
Source organism: Candidatus Cybelea sp. (assembly GCA_049696515.1). Taxonomy (GTDB): domain Bacteria; phylum Vulcanimicrobiota; class Vulcanimicrobiia; order Vulcanimicrobiales; family Vulcanimicrobiaceae; genus Cybelea. The sequence goes on from JBAVTZ010000099.1 coordinate 10,517, forward strand.
CAGCTCCAGGCTGATCGTCAAAGGCCCGAGATGGATCTCGGGCGGCACCAGTGCCAGCAGGCCGAACAGCGATAAAAAATACCATGCCGGATAGGGGACAAAGAACTTGGTCGGGTCGGCTTTGGCGTCGAGATACGGTGGAAACGCCAACGCCAGAAAGCAGATGATCACGAAGACGATGAACGAAAACGCGCCGTCCATGAAGAGTTGATCCGGCCAGAAGCGTCCGGGACGGCCGAGCTTGCGCGGATCCTCGACCACCGGTCCGGCCGAGCCATTGTGACGGAAGATCGTCAAGTGAGCGCCGACGAGCAAGACCAAAATCGCGGGCATCAGCCAGACGTGCAGCCCGAAGAAGCGGTTAATGGTCGCGGTACCCATTCCGCCGCCGCCTTGGGCGATGTGTTGAAGATACGGACCGAGCCCCGGCGCCAGGCCAACGATGTTGAGCGAGACTTGTGAGGCGAAATAGGCGTCCATGTCCCAGGGCAAGAGATAGCCCGTGAGCCCAAGCACGAGGGTGACGAGGAGCAACAGCACGCCGACTACCCACTGGATTTCGCGCGGCGATTTGTAGGCGCCGAATATGAGCACTTGCAGCAGGTGGAGAAAGACCAACGCGATCATCGCCGAAGCGCCCCAGTAGTGCACTGCGAGCAGGAAGTGCGTGTACGGGTTGAGATAGATCGCGCGCGTCGATTCCCAAGCCGTCGCGGCTGACGGCGCGTAGAAGAACGTCAAGAAAATGCCGGTGACGATCTGCACGATCATCGCGAAGAGCGTCGCGCTGCCGAACACGTACCAGTAGCTGGCCCCGCCGGGGACGTCTTCGGTGAGAAAATCCTTGGTCAGGGAAACGAAGCCGGTGCGTTTTTCTATCCAGTTCAGCATGAGCGTTTTATCCTATGCTTGATAGGAGACGACGATGCGCTGCGGGGTGTTCGACTGATACACGATCCAGGTTACCTCGGCGGTGCCGCTTTGCTCGCGAAACGGCAGAGGGTCTAAACCGCGTGGCGCCGGGCCTGCAATGTGCGTGCCGTTGAAGGTGTATTGCGATCCATGGCAGGGGCACATGAAGCGATTCTGCGCGTCGTTCCAATTGTAATAACAGCCCAAATGCGGGCAGATCGGACTAAAGATCACGAAGCCCATGTTGACGACGGGATAGGGCACGTCGGCCGCGCCACCGGTTTGATTGAAGAGATCGGGTCGCACCGACCGAAACTTTGCGAGGTCGGTCTTGATCCCCCAAGCGTACTCTGCGGATGCCTGCTCGGGGAGGTAGCCATCGGCGTACTTGAGGGTGAACGTAAGCTTCACCGGCTTTTCCGTGGCCTTTTGAAGTGCCGCGAACTCGTCCGCGCTCAAAGGAGCCCAGCCGCCGGTCGACGCGTGCGCCGGCGGCAGCAGCGAGCCGACAATCGGCACCGCGAGCACGAGTCCGATGATACCTCCGATCGTCACGGTCGCTCCGGCCATGAAAGTACGGCGGCTCACCTCTTCGTCGGTTTCGGGTGCGTCGCTGGCGCTCACTATGTTACGGCTGGCGGCTTCCGAAGCGTCGGCATGCGAGTCGGACAAGATCGTTCTCCTAAAGCAACCGGGTGACGGCTGGCAGGCTCATTTGCCGGTATTGTAAGCCCGCCCTCTACCCCTGCGCCAGGACGAAACTCGGGTTCCCGGCGACCGAAGGCACTCGCCGCCTCCGAGGCGACGTTCTTAAACCTTGTAGCTGTGAAGCCCCGAAATCCAGATGTTGACGCCGAGGTAGCAGAAAATGATCGAGAGGAAGCCGATCACGCTTACCCAGTTCGTCCGTAAACCGCGCCACCCATGGCGGGTGTGCAGATGCATGTACGCCAGGTAGATGATCCAGGAAAAAAGCGCTGCCGTTTCTTTCGGATCCCACTGCCAGTAGGCGCCCCAGGCCTCTTTTGCCCACATCGCACCGGTAATGATTCCGATCGAGATCAGCGGCAGGCCGATCGCGACGGCGCGATAGACGATGACGTCGAGTTGGGCCAAGCTCGGCAACGCCGCCAGCCATCGAGCGACGGGATTGCCGGCTTGCGCGGCGGCGACAAGTGCCGGCGTGTCGCGGAGAACTCCCTTTGAGAAATCGACTCCGACGGAACCAGCGATGCTGCTCATCATTGGGTTCACGGCAAAATCGGCCGCGGCCACCGTGGGGCCGAGATCGCCACCGACCGCGGCGAGAACGCGTCGGCCCTCAAAGCTTCGCTCGGCATAGTATTTCAGCAAGTAGATGCTTGAGAAGACGAATGCCACCAGGAAGGCTGCGTACGACGACACGACGATCGGCACATGAATCTTGGCCCAGTACGATTGCAGCGAAGGTACGGGCGGCATCGTACCCTCGTACCAAGTTATACCGTAGGCGAGAAAAACGGCCGCAAGCGCCAACACGAAACCGCCCGCGAACCAAAGGTCGTAGCGAAACGCAAAGCCGATGTAGATCGCGACCGACATTGCGGCGAACAACGAGAGCGAGCCATAAAGGTTGAGCAGCGGCCAGACGTGCGTCGTCTCGAAGCGCACGATCAGCTGGACGAACTGTGCGACGCATCCAAGGATTGCGAGCGGCGCCCCGAAGTTGCGCAGCCACGGTTCGCGGGAAAAGAAGTAGACCAGCAGCGCCAGCGCGCCGAGGGTGTATGCACTTAACGCAATTGCGATCAGGACTTCGTCGAGAGGCATTTTCATCTTTCCGCTACTCCTCGCTTCGCAGGGCTTTCGATCTCCCGGCTCAAGGCTACCACCAATCGTCCAAACTCGTTCTCGAAAACGTCGTACCCCTTGACGGTGGTGGCCGCCGCTCCAACGCGCGAACGATGCGGACCGGCCGGGTCTGCCCGAATGTATAGCCGCGCTGGTAGGAAGTAGAGCGAGATCACCAACCCCGCGAGCAGCACGAATGCTCCGATGCCCACAAGCGGAATCCCAGGATCGTTGCGGTATTGAAAGCCGCTGTACATTACGTAGCGCTGCGGAATGACGCGCCACCCCCCGCCAAGATCCACCCAAGTGTTCAGCGGGACGAGCGCCTCCCCGACTGTCGAGCCGGCCTGCGAAATCGCGACTACGACCGCCGGGTCGTTGACGCGTGGATCGGCGGTCGGCATTCCGCTTTGTTTGTCAACGGTTGGCGCGAACCGCTCGTAAAGCAGGGTGCGCTGCGTCCCGGGCAGATCGAGCGAATCGCCCTCCATCAGCGTACGATTGGAGAGCGCGGTGTCGCGACGCCCGTTATGCGTCACGAGAAAGCGCACTCCGAAGCCGTAGGTAGCCTGGTAGTAGAGGGTACCATCGAGATCGATCGGATGGTTCACTCGCACGGTCATCTGCTCGGGGATCCCGCTGGGTCCGGTTACGGTGACGTGCGAAACGTAATCGATCGGCTGATAGACGATTCCGCTCTTTGTCATGATCGGCGAGATCTTGTAGGCGAAGTCGTCGAGACGAAGCAGCTTATCGGAGTGCGCGACCGGAGCCGTCTGTCCGGTCAGCAGCGCCGTATCGCCTGAAAAACCGCGTGCCCAATAGATGGTCGTGCCGGCGGCAATGATGACGAAGCCTGCGTGCGCGACCAACACGCCGCGGCGTGCCCAGTTGTGCTTGTCGGCAAAGCTCCACTCGGTTCCGCCGAAGAGCCGCTCGCGCATCTGCCAGCCGCGCGACCTGAAGAACGCGCTCAAGCGGCGCCGAACTTCGGCCGGGTCGCCCTCGGCTTCGAAGCTCGCATGGAGCGGGATGTGTTCCACCTTGACGGGACGCAGCGCCGGGAGACGCGCGGGAATCACGCGCTTGAACGTGCAGACCGCTAGAGAAAGCAAAATTAGGCCAATGATGCCAACGTACCACGGCGAGTGGTAAATGTTGTCGAAGCTCAACCGCAGGATTGCGCGGGCCAGGGGCGCCGAGTAGCTTTGGAAGTAAAGCGACGAATCCTGACCTTGGTCGACGATCACGCCAACCAGCGTCAGCAGACCCCAAACGACGAAGAGCGAAACGGCAAAAAGCACGTTGCCGAACGTACGAACGAAGTCGCCGTAGAGTGCCCGCGCCACGCTCAAGTTATTTGTCGTCTTGAACCTGTCGAAGGATGCCTGTCGAAGCGCGCCAGCGCCGCTCGAGCGGGAGGATCACCCAGATCGACAATTCGTAGAGCGCGTACATCGGCACTGCCAGCAGCGCCATCGTGAGGGGATTCCCGTCGGGTGCGGCGATTCCGCCGGCCACGAAGAAGCCGAAGAGGGCGTGGCGGCGGTACCGCATAAGCGAGGCCGCGCTTACGATCCCCAGGCGCGCCATCCCTACCAGCACGATCGGCGTTTGAAAGACGATGGCGAAGAGTGCGATGAGCACCATGACGAAATTTAAAGTCGCGGCGATACCGAAGGTCGGCGTAGCAACCGCATCGGTAATGTGCAGCAGCGCCGCAACCACGCGCGGGATCACGATGAAATGCGCGAACGCTATTCCACACGCCGCCAAGAAGATTGATGGAAGAATGAAGGCATAAACCATTCGTCGCGTGCGCGGATGGACTGCGGGTACGACGAAGAGCCAGAGCTGCTGCAGCAGGACCGGCAGTCCGATGACGATTCCTCCGATAATGGAGAACTTGAACTCGGTGAAGATGACGTCGGCGGGACCGAACGCGTGAAGCTGAATCCCACCGAAATATTTCTCCATCATCCATCGGATGACGAACTGGGATGGCCAGAAGAGCAGCACGGCGATCGCGCCGACCGTTGCGATTGAGACCAGAAGGCGATTACGGAGCTCCCGCAGGTGCTCCGTGAAAGGCATCTCTTTTTGATCCCACGCCGCCTCATCGGCGCGTGGCGCCGGACGTTGCGCCAACATTGCTGGGAGAAGAGGCCGCTTAGGAACTCGGCGTGCCGGTCCCCGGCGTGGGGGGCGGTACAGCTTCGCCCGACATCGAGCCTACCTCAACGTTATTCATGACGTCGGTTTGCGCGGTGGCCGCTCGCTGGCGCGCTTCTTCGCGTGCCTTTGCGGCTGCCTCGTCGGCCTCGACCTGACCCATGAGGAACTCTTTTTTGGCCGCGCCGGCGCTGCGTGCCAGCTTCGGAAGCTTGTCCGCTCCGAAGAGCAGGGCACCGACGAGAAGTATGCCGATGATGATCGGCGCGTCGATGATTGCGAGAAGCGGATGTATGGTCATGGTGATTGATCCCCTTTTTCGCCCTAATCCAGCAGGGCGTCTGTGAGCCTGGCCAGCTCCTTTTTCGCCGCGGTGGCTGCAATCGGCTCTAACGCGTTCTTGGCACGCTCGACGAAGCGAGCGATCTGCGCGCGCGTTGCGACGACGCCCCCTTCGCGCGTGATCCCGTCAACGATGGACGGGATCCCGTCGTTCGCGCTCGCATCGTAGAAACGTCGCACTTGCGCCCGAAAGGCGCCGTCTCCCGAGGCAAGCGCCGCGATCAACGGCAACGTTGTCTTGCGTTCGGTGAGGTCGTTTCCCGCCGGTTTCCCGAGCGAGCGTTCGTCGGCGATCAGGTCCAGCAGATCGTCCTTCATCTGAAACGCGATGCCGAAGCATTCGCCGAACTCGCGCAACGCGGCAACTTCGACCGAACCGCCGCCGCCCATAATCGCTCCGCACTGGGCCGAGGCCGCGAAAAGTGACGCGGTCTTCTTACGAGCGATTTCGACATAGGTATCGAGCGGAAGGTCGAGATTGCCCAGGGCCTGGAGCTGGAGCACTTCGCCGTCGCAGATATCGGCCAACGTTGCCGAGAGTACGTTCGGAACCGGCGGCGGATAGTGGGAGGTCACGTTTTTGAATATCCAGGCGAACAGATAGTCGCCCGCCAGAACGCTAACCCGGTTGCCGTAGTCGACCGCGGTAGCGTTGACCCCACGCCGGGTCTGCGCGTTGTCGACGACGTCGTCATGGATCAGCGTCGCGACGTGGATAAGTTCCATGTAGGCGGCAAGGTGAAGATGATCGCGCGATTTGCCGCCGCACGCTTCGGCTGCGAGGAGCGTCACGCGTGGGCGCAAGCGCTTGCCGCCGGCGGCGAGCATCCGTTTAACCGCCTCGGTGATGACCGGATTGTCGGTCGAGAACGTCGCTTGAAAAAAGCGCTCGACGAGCGGATGGAGAGCGTCGTAGGTGCCATCCGCCGAGTCGACGAGCCTCACGGCTTTACCCCGTAGTGGACGGCAATCGAGCCGCCCATCAGCGACAAATAGCCGGTCTGGGTGAAACCCACGCGCGCGAACCGGTCGCGAAGTTCCGGCGCGTTGGGGTGGTGCGTCAGTGAGTTCGGGAGATAGGAATAGGCACGCCGCGAACCGCCGACGAGACCGCCGAGCAGTGGAACGATGCGGTAAAAATACAGATCGAAGAAGCGCTTGAACGCCGCGTTTGGAGCTTTGCTCACGTCGAGGTTTACAAACCGCGCACCGGGGCGGAGCACGCGGAGGATCTCGCGCAGCGTGGGGTCAATTTCGACCACATTACGCATTGAGAATCCCATGGTTGCCCCGTCGAACGTCGAGTCCGCAAAAGGCATTGCCATGACATCGCCCTCGACGAAGGTGGCGCTGCCGCGGCTCAGCTGAAGCGCGCGCTGCTGCGCGCGTTCCAGCATCGGGGGGCAAAAATCGATGCCCGTCACCCGGAGGCTTGGGTCGGCCCGCAGCAGTCCAAAGACCAGATCGCCGGTGCCGCAGCAGCAGTCGATGATCTCGGAGCCGGATTGGGGTGCGAGCACTCCGATCGCGCGTCGGCGCCAGCGCTCGTCGAGGCCGCCCGTCAGCACCCGGTTAGCAAGATCGTAGCGCGGGGCGATGGAGGCGAACATTTCGCGGACGAAGACCCCCTTCGAGTCACTGCGTTCGCTCAGGACAGGTTCGTGCTCGCCGTTCGGGGGGTGGTGTATCGAGGCTGAAGTCATCGCTAAGCGACCTGCTTCCAACTGTTGACTCTCACTCCCCCTCGCCATTGCGCGCCTTCGTCGTGATGGCGGGGGCGGTGGTTGCGTTGAGTTCGACTCGGGAGGTTTTGGACGGGCTGGGGCGCGCGACAAAGATCGGAGTCGAGGCGTATACGCTCCATGGGCCGGTCGTTTCGGCGCTCAAAGCCGCGGCGCGTCGCGGTGCGCGTGTCACCGTCGAGCTCGAGGGGAAGCCCCACAACGATCCAAAGGGCCGCTTGGCAGACGAGAACGCGCGTCTCGCCGGCGAACTTCGCGCCGCAGGCGTGGATGCGATTTTGGGACACCCGGTCCACGCTAAGGCGATTTCCGCCGATGGCACGCTCTACCTCGACGAGAAGAACTGGGGCTTGGGCGACCTGGTTCTTCGCGACGACGATTCGGCCGAAGCACGCGCGATTCCGATGATCAAGCACGAAGCGTTGGCCGCCGAAAGCGAGCTCTTGCGGACCGCGCGCGGCAGTGACGGCGTGATCGTGGAAAGCGAGTCGTTTGGGTGTTGTAACCCTGTTTACGATGCACTCGACCATCTTGGCCGGGCGGGCGCCGCCCCGCGGCTCCTCGTCTGCGCGCGCGAGCTGCAGGGTAACGCGCGCGAGCGCCGGGTGCTACAAAACCTAGTTCGCGATGGCGTTCGCGTGCGCGTGTGCAAAGACTCCGAGAAGCTGGCCGTGGCCGGCGATCGCGCCTGGTTGGGTTCAGCCAACGCTACCGTTGCCTTTGGTGATTCCGACATGACCGATTGGGGGCTTTGCACCGGCGATACCGAGATCGTGGGCGCGGTACGCAACCGGATCGAGTCGACGTGGCGAAGCGCGAAAGAGCTGAAGCGCGATTTGCCTGCGGCGAACTGACCTCAGATTCTGAACAAGTGCCGCGCGTTAGCGTCGGTTTCGGCGACGAGTTCGTCGAGCGGCATGCTGAGGAGCTGGCTGAGCTTAGCGGCAGTGTGGGTTAGAAACGAAGGCTCGTTGCGCTTGCCGCGCATCGGCACGGGTGCGAGATAGGGGCAATCGGTTTCGAGCACGATCTTGCCGGCGCCGACGGTGCGGACGGCCTCGCGCAGGCCTCGAGCGTTCTCGAAGGTCACCACGCCGCCGATACCCAGCAGTAAGCCGAACTCGTCGACATGAACCCGCGCCTCTTCCGCCGTGCCCGTGAAGCAGTGCACCACGCCGCGCATACCGGGAACCCATTCCTGACGCAAAATCGCGATAAAATCCTCGAACGCGTCGCGTAGGTGAAAGATCACCGGAAGCCCTGCCTCGCACGCAACGCGGAGTTGCGCGCGCAGCACGCCGGCTTGGACGTCGCGCGGACTGCGATCGTAGTAGTAATCGAGCCCGGTCTCGCCAACGGCGACGATGCGCGGATTTCCCAAGAGCGGGCGCAGGGCGCCGGCGACGTCGGGCGGGGCGTTTTGTGCTTCGTGCGGGTGGATGCCGGCCGCCACCAAGAGATCGAAGCGCTCGGCGACTTCAAGTGCTTTGTAGCTATCGGCGAGATCTTCGCCGATTGTCAGCATGGCGGTGAGGCCTGCGGCGCGCGCTCGTGCGACGACCTCGTCGCGGTCGGCCTCGAACTTTTGGTCCTGCAGGTGACAGTGCGTGTCGATCAAGATTGCGGCGCGAGCTCTAAACGCGGAAAGAGCGGCGCGCCCAACGTCGTTACGGTCGCCGGCCGAATCCCTCCCCAGGCTCGCAGCGATACCAACCAGTCCTCATCAAGTTTACCGGGTGCGCCGAGCTGGGCCCACATTTCACTCATGCGCTCGGGCATCACCGGGTAGAGCAGAATCGCAAGCCAACGTAACCCTTCGCACAGGTCGTATAGGACGGCATCGAGCTCCTCGGCTCGGTTTTCCTTGTGAAGCGTCCAGGGCTTGCGTTCGTCAATCGTGCGATTGAGTGCCGTCACCAGCTCCCAGATGCCCTCCAGCGCTTCGCGAAAACGCAAGTCCAAGATTCGCTCGCGAATTGTTACGGGGAGAGGCGCGAAACGTTGGGCCAGCTCGCCGCCTTCGTTGCGACCCGCCGGAACGATGCCGCCGCGATACCGTTGCAGCATCGAGAGGCTCCGGTGCAAGAGATTTCCGAGATCGTTGGCCAGATCGCTGTTGTGACGCTGTGCGATCTTCTCCTCGGAATAGGAGAAATCGCTGCCAAAGGGTGCCTCGCGCAGCAGAAAGTAGCGCATCGAATCGGGGCCGAAACGCTCCGCGAGCAGGAACGGATCGACGGCATTGCCTAGGCTCTTGCTCATTTTCTGGCCGTCCACCGTGATCCAGCCGTGAGCGAAAACGAGTTTCGGAGCCGCCTCGCCGAGCGCCCACAAAATCGCCGGCCAGATGATCGTGTGAAAGCGCGCGATCTCTTTGCCGACCAACTGCGTTTCGGCCGGCCACCACCGGTGAAAGCGAGCTTCGTCCTGATTCCAGCCGATCGCGGTGATGTAGTTGAGCAGCGCGTCCAGCCAGACGTAAACCACTCCGCCGCCTTCAATCGGCACTCCCCAGTCGAAGTTTGTCCGCGAGATCGAAAGATCGTCGAGCCCCTCGTGCAGGAACGCCATCATTTCGTTGTAGATGCTGCGCGGCTGCACCCACTCCGGCTCGCGCTGAAAATGCTCGATTAGGCGATCGCGGTAGGCCGAGAGCCGAAAGAACCAGTCATCCTCCGAGATCCACTGCACTTCGCGACCGCAGGTCGGGCAACGCCCGTCGACGAGCTTCGACTCGAGCCAAAACGTCTCGTCGTCGACGCAATACCATCCCTCGTATTTTCCAAGATAGACGTCTCCACGCTCGCGCAGCAGTTCGAAGACTCGCTGCACCGTTGCGATGTGGCGCGGCTCGGTCGTGCGGATGAAATCGTCGTACTTGACGTGGTACGCGGCAAAAAGCGCCTTCCAATGCGGTACCAGTTCGTCGCACCATTCTTGCGGCGTCACCCCTGCGGCGGCGGCCGCGTTGGCAACCTTCTGCCCGTGCTCGTCGGTGCCGGTGAGAAAGAAGGTCGGGCGAAAGGTGCGCGCGGTACGCGCCAGGACGTCGGCCACGATCGTCGTGTACGCGTGGCCGATGTGTGGTTCGCCGCTGATATAGTAGATCGGCGTCGTGACGTAGTAGGGGCGCTCCATGCTGCCTATCTTTGATTAATCGGCGTTTTGCGGTCGGCCTTCCGCTCGGCAGCACGGGCGTAGAGCTCGCGGCGATCGCCAAAGCCGCGCGCCGCCAGCAGTTTGGCCACGTCGCCCACGCGCTCGC
>JBAVTZ010000100.1:0-29635 GCA_049696515.1 Candidatus Cybelea sp.
GGACGGAGCCGGGGAATTCTATAGTGTTGCTCGTCGTGATCGTTTGAACTTTACTGCTGCCATGTGGGAGCTCGTCGAGCTGGAAGTCAGAGGCAGGGGTAAAGCCGTCGAAGAAGAGATTTCCCTGGTTGTCGTAGCCGTCGAAAAACTCTCTGGCCAACGGCGTCTTGATAAGGGTGCCCGAGCCGGTGGCGTTCTTGTAGAGGTCAATGTCACCCGAAGATGGACCATCCAAGATCCCGACTGCAAGGTCGCCGCTGGTATCCATCGCGCAGCTCGATGGCATACTACCATCGGAAACGGAGAGCGTCTTGATTGGCGTCTGGGGGACTTTGTAATTCGTGATCTGATCGCTCCCTGCGACGATCCAGAAGGTCTTCTTCCCATAGCCGAAGAGGACGTTCGTACACCCTTGGCCTCCGACGTTATTGATCGTACCGATCTGTTGATCGCTCTTGGGATAGTCGAAAATGCCGGCGAACGAGCCGTAGAAGTTGATGACGTACTCAAACTTCTTGTGATTCCTACGCCGGTCAGGAAGAATCGTTGCGTAACGGGGCAGCGGGCTGTTCACGCGCGCTGCGGTTACCAGCCTTCCGTTCAGTGAGAGCATCCTGCCGATGTATGTGCCATTGAGCGCAGCGTTTGACGGCGCGACCTCTGACCCGCCGCCGCCGCACGCCGAGCAGATCGCGAGTGCAGCCACAGCACCGGCGTATTTAACTAAACCCGTCGTATTCACGAGGTTACTCCCTTCGAAGTAGAAACGATTGCAGGTTTCTTCTCGACCAAGATCGTGCCGCCTGGCGGATCGCAGGTCCGCTCACGCATGGAAACGTACTCTCGCTTGGTCTTACCTTCAGATCAAGCTTATCGCTTAGCGCGGGCCTGGTACTTGCCCGCTACTTCACGGTGGTGCATACGAGCAGAACGTCTAGGCTGAAAAGATGAAGGAGACGCAACCACACAGCGCGTGGCGAGTGCTGGCGTTGCGCCCATTTCGGGCAGTGTGGATCGCCGACTTCGTGTCGAACCTCGGCTTCTTCGCGCAAGGAGTTGGCGCCGGTTGGCTGATGACATCGCTGACGACGAACGCGCCGATCGTATCGCTCGTGCAGGCCGCGTCCTCGCTACCGCTCTTTCTTTTCGCCATTCCGGCCGGAGTGATCGCCGACGTCGTGGACCGGCGTAGACTCATTCGCATGACCAACGTCACGCTGGCAGTGCTGGTGGGTATCCTCGCGCTTCTCACGGCCAAGCACGTTGTGACGCCCGCGGTGTTGCTGAGCGCGACGTTTGTTATCGCATTGGTGGACGCTATTCAGGAGCCGGCGTGGGGCGCGTTGATTCCAGAAATCGTCCCAGACCGCGATCTGCCCGCAGCAATCGCGCTCAACGGTATCGACTTCAACCTCTCGCGCGTCATCGGGCCGCCGGCGGCAGGCTTGGTAGTCGGGCTGGCAGGACCGGCTGCAGCGTTTGCACTCAATGCACTATCGTTCGTGCCGACGGTCGCCGTCATGCGTCCGCAAGCGCGTCGGGCATGGCCAAAGCCGGCTGCGCTGCGCGACGGGATCAAAGCAACGCTTGCCATCGTGCGCACTTCGGCGCCGGTACGTGACGTGCTGCTCCGCAACGCGGCTTTCAGCGTGTGTGCCAGCGTCATCTTCGCGCTGCTTCCGCTCTACGCGCGGGTAGGGCTGCATGCCACGCCCACGCAGTTTGGCTTCTTATTTGCGATGCTCGGCCTCGGAAGCGTAACCGTGGCACAAATTCTCGAGCCCCTGCGGACGCGCTTCGGCACCGCCAACACGGTCTTATTGGGTACGATCGTTCTCGGGATTTGTCTAACGATCTTCGGGCTCGCGCATTCGCTATGGATCGGCTATTTCGTGTTGTTTGTGGCGGGTTTTGGGTGGCTCACGGTCCTCGCCGTTCTAAATACGGCGATCCAGTTTGCGGTATCGGCCGAACATCGCGCAGCCGGGTTCGCGCTCTACCTCGTTACATCGCAAGGCGTCACGGCGTTGGGCTCGCTGTTATGGGGCGCCTTCGCCGCGCGCTTCGGCATCGCCGAGGCCTTTACGTGCGCCGGTATTTTGTTCATCGCTATAGGGATCGCCACCCGATGCATCCCGTTACCCTGGAGGTCAGCCTAAGGACCGCACTCGGTTTCTAGTTGGAAATCAGGTGGCTACTCGCGTACCAACCGTCATGCCGGGGATTGACCCAGTTATTCGGCCACCCTCCAAGTTTAACGGCGGCGGCGTAGACGCCATCGGCGAACCGCAGCACCGTATCTTGCGGGTTCTCGCGGGCCCGCGCGACATCCCAGGGGAGCTGAACGAGCCCCGCGGCGGGGTCGTAGGCGGCCTCCTTGACGCCGAAATCGGCGCTCTCAATTCCGGCTGGAGATGGCGAAATGTACGCGTAGAAGCCGGCCGCACGCGACTGCATGTCGCCGAGACTGAACCCGACGGCGACTACTTCGCCGCTCATGCCGTTCTGTTGAAATATCGGCCGGTCGTGGGGAGGCACCAGCGGTCGGCCGTTATATCGCGGAGCGAAGATATCGAAGCCGCCCCACATGATCCCGACGGGAGGGCGAGGCCCGATGTAAGCAGACTGCCAAAGGCTCAACGCACTTGCGACGCTCGCGTAAGCCATCCACATTCGGCGTGCTATGGCGGCATCATAGGGACGATCGGCGGTGTCCGAGTCGAACGGCAGCGCTCCAGCGATTTCCGTTTCCAACGTCGTGCGTGGGGCCGAGATACGCAGGTCTGCAACCGCGGCGACGAACTTCTCGTAGAAGTCCGCTACCGTACCGCCCGCGAGCGGGAGCGTGGTCTTCCCCGTCGAGGCCGTAACGACGACTTGAGAATCGAGAATAGCGTATTCAATTTCGAACAGTACGTCACCCAACCGCAGCGTCCGCGTCGCGATACCCCGCGGCGTAACCAGCAGGGCGACGTCACCCCAATAGGCTTCAAAAGGCTGATCGAGCGTGTATTTTCCAGCGATCTGAGTGAGCCGATGAAGGTGATCGACCGTCGGCGCCATCTCGTCGTACGGGAGGGACGGCCATGAGTCGGCACTAGAATCAATGTTCAACGTTGCTCTCCATCAGTCGTTTGACCCACTTCAATCAGGTAGCCGTCGGGATCGCGAATGTAACAGCGGATTTCGGATTCGTGGACTTTGGGTTCTGTCAGGAACTTGGCGCCTCGGGATCGCCAAAGATCATAGCAAGCTCGGATATCGGCGACGCGCAGGTTCAGAGCAATGCTAAGACGATCGGGATCGGCAGGTGGGGCCGCCGTCACGGTGGGCTTGTCGTCCGTTGGGCCACCGCCCCGATTGATCAGAAGCCACGTGTTGGCAAGACGGAGCACCGCCGGTTCGCCGTCGTCGATCACTTCCGCGTCAAAAACCTTTTCGTAAAATCTTCGAGACCGTGCCACATCCTTAACGATGAGCAGCGTCGTGACTACGAAGCCCTTCTCGGGAAGCGGCGCTTTCAGTTCACTCATTCTGTAAATATAGCATTGCCCTGCAATCCCCCAATCAGAAGTTATGCGGCTTAAAAATCGAGCGCGGCGTGTGCGAGGCCTTGGATAATCGAGACTACCGTGCTGGGCTTGCGGCCGCGTGTCGCGAGCGCATCGTAGACGTCGAAGTTCGTAAGCATGTGCAGTGTGTCGACTACTTCCTGGTCGGCTTTGGATTTGAGGCGTTTCACGAGCACTTTGAGGCCCTCGCGCCGCCAAGCAGTTCTTTCGGCGAGCGACGCTTCCACCTCGCGATCGAGCGAGGCCACAGCGTATAGCCGGCGCAAGAGTAACCGGTCGCAACTCCAAAATTCCACGAAGCGCTCGATAAAGGCGTTTAGCGCTGCGAGCGGATCCGGGTTCGCAAACGCTTCACGCAGTCGGTTCATCTGGCCGCGTTCGGCGAGATCGTCGAAAACTGCTTCGAGCACACCCCGCTTCGACTTGAACTGGTAGTATACGGTCATCCGCGCCACATCGGCCCGCTGCGCGAGCGCGTCGATCGTGAAGGTCGCAGCGCCCTCGGGCGACGTCATCATCTCACGAACGGCCGTGACGATCCGAGCACGGGTCTGCACGCTTGCGACCGGGCGCTTGTGCCGTACGTATTCGCGGGGCATTTTCTCCGTTTCCACCTCGAAAACTTGACTCCTATTTAATCAGACAGTATAAATAAACTTATACACTACAGGAGGGGACGCTCGTGACCGGATTATCGGCGTTATTTATCGCTCACGTCGTCTTCACTACCGTCGGCTATGTGGGGCTGATCGCAATCAACTTGATCGTGCTGGTACTGTGCGCCCGCCAAGACGCTGCGCTGATGGTCGAAGCGATTTCCGTATGGAGGCGGGCCGCACGGGTCTTCGGACCAATCTTGGGCGTCGGCGTTCTATTTGGATTGTGGTTGGTCGGCGCGACGCATGTCGGCTTCGCCGCCTTTTGGTTGTTGGTCACCTATGGGTTGATCATCGTCGCGCTCGGTGCTCAAGCAGCGATCATGGTCCCTTGGCAACTTCGCGCGCACCGGGCGAGCGCAGAAGGTGGAAAGGTTTCGGGGCGTCCGATTATGCTGGTGCTTTCCGTCTTTGCCGTTGCCTACGTGTCTATTATATCGTTGATGATCCTCAAGCCGGGCTAGTGCCCCGCCGCCCCGGTTCCGTCCGAACTAACGAGCATCGTGCAACACGATTCCGAGAGTGAAGCGCTCGCCCCACGCGACGGTGGCGACGCCGTGGCGAAAGGTGGCCCGAGAGTACCCGTTCGCGACCGCGATCGGCGCGGCACTGGTTGGCAGTATCAGCATGTCCCCCTGATCCGGCGTTAGGACGTGCACGCGGGTCTGCGCGCGCGGTTTCTGCTCGGCCAAAACCACCTCGCCGCCGCCGAACTCAACGCCGGGGCGGCTCAGATAGAGCGTCGCTTGCAGCGGAAAGGCGACGGGTCCGTAGAGATCCTGATGGAGACGATTGAAGTCACCTTTTACGTAACGCAGGAGCAACGCCGTCGGACGGCTCTGCTCGCCGGCCAGGCATTCTTGCAAGAAAGCCTGGAGCGTCGCCGGAAACGCCGTCGTACGACCTAGCCGGCACATCAACTCGTTTGCGACCGGTACGAGTTTCTCGTACAATCCCTCGCGCAGCGTCTGAACGCTGCCCGGCAGCGGATTTGCAAAGTACTTGTACTCGCCTTTTCCGAAGGAGTGGCGTTCCATCACAATGCGGCTGCGGAAGAGCGCGTCGTCGTCGTAGAGCGCCCGTAGTAAGATCGCCTCACTCGGCTCAATCGCACCGCGAATCAGTGAAAAGCCGTTTTGGAGGAGCTCGTCGCCTCCCAGCGCTTCTTCCATTGGCACAGGTTAACACCCAGGCGAATGCCAAGGCTATCCGAGTCTTGCTATAGTTCCGCCTAGCATGCGTTCAAAGAACGGCGCCTGCAACCATAGAGATCACTCCACTCGTCGCGATGAAGCCTCCAAACCCGCACGAGACAGCTCGCCAGGCGCTGAGGACTGCCGTTCGGTTCGCCAGAGTGACGCTAATGCTCGGCGCTCCCTGGCGCCGGCTACCTCTCGCGGTCGCGCGTCGCCCCACTCAGAGAAAGGGGTTCCCCATGAATCTCATCTACTCTTAGCCGTTTCACGACGAATTGCACGGGGCGGCGCTGCCGCGATCGCGGAAGAGCCTCCGTTACTATGAGGATCTTTCCGCGAGCGATCGCCGCCTTTTCCGCGATCCTGTGCCTGCTGCCGGCAGTAGCGTGGCCGGACACCTCCTCGGAGGAGAGATGGGAAACCCAAGTTGGTCAGCAACGCTACATGGAGTACATGCAGCGCGGCGAGATCGTCCCGCCGCAGTCGCCGCTCTATCGGTCGCTCGACTCGATCGGAAATACCATCGCCGCGCTCGCTAGCCGGCAGTACTTTGCGCCGTTCCATTTCGTGTTGCTCAACGACCAGACCCCAAACGCATTTTCGATACCGGGCGGCGACGTCTACGTGACGACCGGATTGCTCTCGTTTCTAAAGAATAGAGAGGAGCTCGCGGGCGTCATCTGCCACGAGGTCAACCACGATATCCACCACGATTCGTACGCAGTCTTCCAAGCAACGCAGGGCGGCCGATCGCCGCAAGATCCCTCCATAATAGCCTACGAACGCGCCGCCGAGATGAACGCGGATCGCGCCGGCGCTTACCTGTGCGCGAAGGCTGGATTTAATCCGTGGGGGATGGTCTGGAACTTCAGGCGGTACCGTCAGGTGATGGGCGTCGGTAACAACGGCGGCGCCGATCACCCAAGCGACCCCCAGCGCGAAGCCGCTCTCATCGCGCTATTCCAAAGCCACAAAGCAACCTTTGGGAGATTCAGTGACGACGTCGCGAGCGCAACTCCGCTAGCGCTGCCCACGCAGATGGCGCAACGTCAATATTCGCCGTACCAGCAATATCCATCGCATCCACAGTACGCCCAACAGTATCCGCAGTACCCGCAGCAATCGTATCCGCAGTACCCGCAGCAGCCGTATCCGCAATATCAGCAGCAACCATATCCGCAATATCAGCAGCAACCGTATCCGCAGTACCCGCAGCAGCCGTATCCGCAGTATCCGCAACAACAGTATCCGCAATATCAGCAGCAACCGTATCCGCAGTACCCGCAGCAGCAATATCCGCAGTATCCGCCTCCCCCTCCTTGTTATCCGGGCTGCTAGCCTCGCCGTCTCGAAATTAGAACCGCAATCCGGCGTGCGTACAAAACACACAACAAGTCGGCCCTGTGGCTTCCGCCCGCGCTCGGCCAGCGGGTCGTCAGGCTCGCGGGCCTCGGCCGCTATGGGCGCTACCACGCCCTCGTCTCCCGCGTTACACCGCTCAGGGAGGGGCTGAGCGCTTAGCGCGAAAGTTGTAGGGTCCACTTTGCTCCTACTTCGCAAAGGAGACTTATCGTTATGCGACTGTTTATTTCGGCGGTCAGCTCGACGATCGCCATCGGCCTTCTCGCAGGTTGCGCCGGTAACATGGGGTCCAGCAACGCTTCGCCGTTGGGCCTTGGCCCGCAGGCGCGCACCGCTCCAATAAGTGTTTTCGATGACGCGCCGCCGCGCGTCGTCTCGGTCCTGCATTCCCTGGTGCTGCCAGATAAAAAGAGAAAGAAGCCGAAAACCGGAATCTACGTCAGTCAATTTGACGCAGCAGATGTTTTCGGCTATCCCATCGACAACATGGGAAACAAGAAACCCGTTTGTCACGTTGGTGGGGTTTTGGATGTCAACGGCCTTGGAGTCGACGGTAAAGGTAACCTGATGGTGCCTAACCCCTCTGTCGCTGGTATCGACATACACAAAGGCCCCGACATGTGTGGCAAGTTGATGGGTTCGATCGCCGACAACTTTGGTCAGCCCTCGGATGCCACGAGCCCTAACGCCGTGACCGGCAACATCGCCGTGGGCAACCTGGACGACGGCGGAAGCTCAGTGCCGGGCAGTCTTTCGATCTGTACGTTGACCGGCGGCTGCGCGGTTAACCTCACGAACGGCCACATGTATCACGCGGGCGGCGTCGCAATGTCTAACGCCGGCGACTGCTGGGTCGATGCAAAGACGAGCGCGTCCGGCGGTGCAGCCCTGATCTACTTTAAGGGTTGTGCCGGCGGCGGCGCCCTGGCCTCCGGCTTTAAGCCCACCTACTACGGCGGCATGGATATCGACAACAGCGGTAACCTAGTGGTTATCGATGACATGGCTGAGATGGTCTACATTTATTCCGGCTGCAACCCAAAGTGTAAGGCAGTCGGCGGCCCCTTCCCCCTCAAAGGCGAAACGTTTTTCGGCAAGCTCAATTCGACGAATAGTCAATACGTAGCGGTAGACCGGACGGACGCCCTTGTTGACGTCTACTCGTACAGCACCAAAAAGATCAAGTTCCTGTACAGCTTCAACAGCAGTCTCGTGGGAAGCGATCTGCCGGATGGAGTCGCAATAGATCCGCGCTCCAAGGAATAGCAAACGCAGAGCACGCTATTTATCGTGGCCTGCTTAGGGGCGAGCGCGAAAGCGCCCGCCTCTAAGTTTGTCGCGCCGCATCCCAGGCCGCTGTAGCTCGGCTACAGCTAATTGAGACCCTTACGGGAACGAGGCTTTCCGTTGTGGTCCGATTTCTTTCGATGCGGTTGCTGTGGCAGTGCTATGACATTCGTGTCACCGGCGGACGGCGGATCCAACGATCCGTATGCGTTCTTATAGTAAGTATCGCGGAGATTGCCAAGCTGTAAGTCACGAGGAATTGGCTTGCCGTCGCCCCCATAGATCGTTGCTCCCTTTACGAGCAATCGGTACGCGGCGAGGCGGGCGTTCTTCCAATCGGAGACCTTCCATCGCTGCGGCGCCATGACGGGATAGTCGTAGGACGGCAGTGAGGGCGGTTTCCCTTCGAAAAGCTCAAACTCCACCCGAAATCCCTCGCGTTCTAGGATTGCGTTTTCAACTTGTGCTTTGCTCGCCACCGACGCTATGCTACCTTTCCATGCTAATGATCCCTCAAGGACGGGTTCAAGCCTTCCGAGGGCGGTTCGGTACGCGAGCGAGCCAAAACTCCGTGCCGTTAAGGGTGATACGGTCCCGGCGTCGGCTGATTTGAGGCGAGAACATGGCCCCATCGTCTTGATAGTAGAGTAAGATCCACGCGATGAGCTGGGCGCGATCGTTCGCATTGAGGTGTTTGATCGCGACCTTCACGGCAGTAACGTCGCGGGTCGGGTCGTCGGGACGCTCGAACTGGGGCGGCCTCGCCATAGCTCGAACAACCGCAGCGAGTCGCCGCCGGATGCGCCGCCAAGGCAGTTTGGGGTAAGCGCGATTTCACCTCGCCTACCCTGTGCTATGATGAATAAACCATGGGTCGCATCATCAACATCTGGTCTGATGTTATTTGACCGTTTTGCTACCTAGGCTCAGTTTGGGCCGAAGAAGCGGCGCGAGAGTTGCAAGCCGATCTACGGTGGCTTCCTTTCGAGATTCATCCGGAGACGCCGCCGGAAGGGGCACCGAAGCCGTTTCCTCCGGAAGCCTGGCCGCAGGTTCGCGCGAGGCTCGAGCGTTTGGGTCGAGAGGTAGGACTGCCCATCGACCCGCCGCAACGCAACGTGAACTCGCGTTTCGCGCTCGAAACGGCCGAGCTCGTGCGCGCCGAAAAGGGCGACGACGCGGCCGGCGCCTTCTACCACGACGTTTCACGTGCATTCTTCACCGAACACGCTGACATCTCGAAACGCGAGGTCATCGTCCCAATCGCCGGACGCTTCGGCATCTCCGCTTCAGAAGTGGAAGCCGCCTGGCGCGAGCGCCAGTTTTCTCCATCAGTTGACGCGTTTATCGAAGAGGCCCATAAGGCCGGCGTTACCGGCGTCCCGGCCATGGCGTGGCCACATCACCGCGCTATCCTCGGGATGATGCCGGCGCCCGATCTTGTAGCCCGGCTTCGAGACCAGAACGGCGCCCGCGACGGCTAGCGCAAATGCGCGTCGACGCCATCGACGAGAATCTCAACGATCTTTGCGACAGTTGGCTCGAACGGGGCGTTGGGTGATTCGTGACGCAAACTCATCGCGGCGCCGACAAGCGCCGAAGCGATTAACATCGCCGTACAATGCCCAAATCGCGGCGAAAGAAAATCGGTCAACTCTGCTTCCAGGCTACGCCGCATCTGCGGCTCGAAGTCGGGATCAACTCTGCACCGTCGGTGTAAAGCTACGAAGGCGAATGTATTCTTGCCCACCGCCAGCAGTAACGCTCGCGTCTCGGCAGTGTTCCGTGGATCACCCTCGGATAGATGGCTGGCAAAATCTTCCCGAAGCATTGCATCGAGCAGCGCCAACTTATCGGTAAAATGGGCGTAAAACGTCGCGCGATTCACCGTTGCGCGTGCAGCGATATCTTGCACGCCGATGGATTCGAAGCTCTTCTCGGTGAGCAGCGACAAGAGCGCATCGCGGATGAGTTTACGCGTGCGCGTGACGCGCGGATCCACTCGCGCCGAGTGTTGGGCTCGAGTATTAATCGTCACTTTCACCATCTCGTCGGATAAGCGACAGTCTCACGATTTTGTCGGTTGACCACCTTTACCAACAGTTGTACTATATGCGGCACAAGCCGATTATACGACAAATGTTGCCAACCCGCAAGTTCAAAAAGGAGAGACCATGGCCGCCGAATTGCAAGAGAAAGCCATTTACGCCCTCGACCCAGCCCACACCACGGTGGAGTTTATCGTCCGACACCTTATGATCACCAAAGTCCGCGGCCGCTTCACGGCGTTCGACGGGCAAATCGAGCTAGCCGACGGCAGCAATCTTCCCACTTCAATCACGGCCACCATCGACGCGAGCTCGATCGACACGCGCGAGGAGCAGCGTGACGCTCATCTTCGTTCGGCCGACTTCTTCGAGGTCGAGAAGTTCCCGCATTTGACCTTCGAAAGCACGCGAATCCACGGGGCCCCCGACGATATTACGATTGACGGCAAGCTCACGATTCGCGGCATCACGCAGGACGTGAAGTTGACCGGCAGCTTCGAAGGACGTGCTGCCGATCCGTGGGGCGGCCTTCGCGTAGGGTACGAGGCGCGCGGCACGATCAATCGCAAAGACTTCGACCTCGCATGGAATGCGGCGCTTGAAACCGGCGGCGTCGTGGTTGGCGATGAGGTGCGCATCGAGCTGAACGTCGAGGCGGTACTGTCCAAGAAAGCAGCGCCCTAGAGCGCGCTGTTCAGTAACTAAAGCCCAGCACTTCGGGCGCCGTCAACGTAGAGGATCTCCCCGCTTACGAAGCGCGCCGATTCGAGAAACAAAACGGCGTTGACGATGTCCTCGACGTCACCAAGCCGGCCGAGTGGAACTAATTTCTCCAGACCCGCGTACGACTCGGCCGGATGCGCCGGCGTCTTGATGGTCCCCGGGGCTACTGCGTTCACCCGGATGCCATGCGCGGCAAATTCTATCGCGAGCGCTTTGGTAGCAGCGTTAAGGCCGCCCTTCGTCAGCGAAGTGAGGAGCGAAGGATGTTGCGAGCTCGGTTGATCGGCAACGCTAGCCGTGATGTTGACGATGTGTCCCGAGCCCTGTTGAATCATCGGCGCGATTGACGCTTGGGTAACGTGAAAGAAGCCGGCCAGGTTGGTAGCAATCATCTTAGCGAAATCGGCTTCGGTGTAGTCCGTGAATGGTTTGGCGATAAATATGCCGGCATTGTTGACTAAGGTGTCGATTCGGCCAAAGTGGCGCAGACCGTCGCCCACGATCCGCTCCGCCGTCTCCGCTGCGGAAACATCGCCCGCGATCGTTAGCACTCCGGGATCGCTCGAGGGACCGATTGATAGCGAGTTCGCAATAACACGGTAGTCGCGATCCCGAAATGCCTGCACCAGCCCCGCGCCTATGCCCTGAGACGCGCCGGTAACGATTGCGACTTTCTGCGAAACTGTCATCTCCGGAAAAATGAGGAGAAATCACGTCACCGAGGCGCTCAGCTTCCGCTCAACACGCCTGGCTCACTTGCTGCCCAGAATAAATCTCGATTACCCCAAATCCTGCGCCTGTGATGGTCGTCCCGCTGAAGAGATCCCCAAGGTTTGGAAGAACGCCGCCGTACGGCCCTTGCGTTGCAACGGTGTAGCAAGGCGGAAACATGAGGTCGAGATGACCGACGGCCACGATCCCGTAGGCGGTATAGGCGCCACCGGGAGAGATGGTCTGGGAGGTAAGCCCGCCTTTAGATTTTAGATTTGAGCCGAAGTGCGTTCCGGCATGGAAATGAAGGTTCAGGTATAGAATCGACGTTCCGGTGCCGAGCTGAGGCTCGTCGTAAATATTTTGCGTGCTAGAGCGGATCGTTAATTTCACGGAACGCTCGACACGCGGATACTCCATCGAACCGCCGAAACCGCCGAACGCCGGGATACAAAGCGAACCGCCCTTGGCTTTGAGCTTCATGGCAATCGCTCCGTATTTCTTCTTCGTGCGTTGGTCTTTGCAGGTAGGCGGCCCGGTCATGGGCCGAGCAAACCTCGCCGATGCCGGCACCGCGCCGCTCATCGTGGTCGGCGACCCACCGCAACCCGTTAGCACACTCACGGCCATGCTAATGCCTAAAGCACGACGGCCAATGCCGAATTTAGTCATCTCTTTTCCTCAATATCTTTCGGACGCATTCAACCGGCTTCTTCGAGAGGGTTCGTGCTGCGCCTTTCAAACACTCAGACGGGCATGTGATTCCGTAAAAGCTACCGTTACCGAACGATGTTTTTCCGTCACGGATAGAGACCGCGCGTCTGCGCCTGCGCAAACCCGAGAGGCACGAAGCGGCGGTCTATGGGACCGTTACGGTTTCGGCTTCTTAGTCATCGATGTCATCGATAGTTTCGAGGCGCCTGCGTCCATTGGGTACTCCGTGGTTCCGAGCGCCCGCGGGCGCGGCTATGTCACCGAAGCAGCGCTAGCGTTGCTAACGGGCGCCTTCGCGGCATTCGACGTGGTGAGTATCTGCGCGAAATGCAGTCGCGACAATCCTAAATCGGCGGCAGTGCTCGTGCGTTGTGGCATGAAGGAACTTGAATCTACCGAAACCTCGCGGCGATTCGAGATCCTCCGCTAGCTAATCGCACTTCGGTATGCGGACTCCGGGAGGGGGCACGTACGGGTCGGGAGGCGAGTACATCTTGCCATCCGGCCGGCTACCGCTCACGATAACCTCGTACGTCGGCTCGCGCCCGCACCACGTATTGAAATCGAAGCGCTGCCCCTGCTGACTGAGTTTCGTGACCGTCAAGGCGCCGGAGACGAACGGCCTGCCGGGAGCGATCTTCCGAGCGGGTCCGCCCCGAATCAAGAACGCCGATCCGCCCCGGCCCTGCAAGAGGAGCATTCCAATGCCACGCTTGTCGACAACGATTCCGCTCGCCTCGTCGACCCCGATACCTAGCACGACCGGAGGCCGCCGGTGCTCTCTTCCATCGGCGATCTGACGCGCCATGAAGACGGCAGTTCTACCGAAGCGGTTGCGTGTGACGAAGTGCATATCGGTGACCGAATCGTCGAGCGGCGGAAAGCGTAGAAAGTCGTAGGTGAAGCTGATCAGCCGTTCGTATGGATCGTGGACGGCATTATGCGAAGTCGCATCGCGGCGATTGTCGTGGAGTGCGTCGAAAACATAGCGACCCAGAATCGCCTCGCCCGCACTCGTCCCTCCTACAACTCCGCCGCTATCGTAGACGCTTTGGACGGCGTGTTGAATCGGCGTGCCCTTCCAAACGACGTAGTCGGCTTGATCGCCACCGGCAAAAAAGACCGCGGACGAATCGGCGATAATCGCCGCCGCGGCGCGTAAGACGTCCTGCGAGGAGCAGGTCGGCACAAGGAGCGTGCGCACCGAGTGATAGGGGGCGAGACGGTAAATGTACCGGTCGTAGTCGTTGTTGCCGGTCGCGCGAAGCACGACAAAATCACCGCCCCGCGACGTATGCGAACCGACGACCGTGTCGTGAATCCAGACGAACTCACCGTTGACGTCCAATCCGCCACCGCCCAGGACCAGCCCGGGGCCGTGAAGCACGATGCGCTGGGGTTCGGGCGCCCCCCTTGGCTTATAAAAGATCGGGTGGCACTCTCGCCTTCGCAACGTCATCGTGTCAAACGCCCCGTGCGTAAATGTAATCGGCAATCGAGCCGGCACCGAGGCGCTGCTGCATGCAGCTATCAGATAGGCGCAAGCCGCGCTCAGTAGCGGACGCGTTATCCGCCGTGCATGCAGCCTCGCCGCTGCACGATTAACGCGTGACAATAAAAATGGCAAGTGCAATTGCGACTGCATCTTCCGCCAGCGCCGCCGGAACCGCCCCGATGCGCTGGATCAACCCAAGGCGCGCGGCATGTCCGCCATAGGTCCCTACAAGACTGCCCGCGACCCCGGCAAGCGCGCACCAGAGAGCCGGACCACCATGAAACCTGGCCAGCATGTAGCCTGAGAACGCACCGCTCAAGACCCGAGCGAAGACACCGACGAGCTGCGTTCGCGACGGCGTATTTGGAAGCAGGTCCATGACGTATTCGGCGCCTGCCGCTGCCGCCACAAAATAGCCAGCCAGATACCCGCGCGCGGCCAGCACGGCCGCGGGCGCGGTGAACGTCCGCATTCCGGCGGAGACTCCCAGGCCAAAGGCGAGCAACAGCGTGTCCATGGAACGCTACAGTTGCGCCGCGCGAGGAGCGCGCCCTGCAACCGCCACGAGTACGCCACGCAAGAACCGGACGAAAGAGGCACGACCGTTTGGGCCGCGCCTCTGCCTGTCTGCCGCGCTATCGGCGTTTAGAGTGCGTTGTCGGGCGCGACCGCGATCGGCCACTCGCCCGCCGTCGGATCGATTTTTGTCTCGGCCTTCTTGAGTCTCGGATAGTCGACGACTTGGATTTCGAACGTGCTACCAAGGCTGTTGCTGACGTAGACCTTGCTCTCGGCTGAGTTCATCGACATCTCAAACGGAAAGTTGCCGAGCGCCAGCGTCTTCGACGGGGTGGTTTTACCGGGCTTGAACACGTCGAGCGTCGAAGCGCCTTGGTCGACGATGACGATGTTGCCCGCCTTGTCCACCGACAGCGCGCTGGCCGAGCTGATGACCAGATTCAGATCCGTGCCGGCGGTCTGACCGGGCGGCACTTCGATGACGCCGCTGCCCATCGTACCGCCTTCATATTGAATGTAAAGGTTGTTGTGGCTGTCCACCGCAAGGTTCTCGGGCGTTTCACTGTTCAGCGTGATGGTCAGTGACGGCGAGGTTTTGCCCTTCGGATACTCCGTCACGGTGCCGCTACCGGTGTTCGCGGAGTAGACGGTGCCGTCGGCGCCGACGGTAACACCGGTCGGAAAGTCGACGCCGTTAGTGATAATCAGGCTCGGTGAGCTCGAGCCGGGTTTGTACATGACGATCGAAGTGGTTGAACCCTCAGAGCTGGCGTACAGATTGTGTCGTTTGTCCACGAAAAGCCGTTCGGGATTCGTCAACCCATTCGTGATCGTACCGATTGGCTGGGGGTTGATTCCCTTCCACGGATAGATCGTAATCGTGCTGTCGTCGTAGCTGCCGGAATAGATCACGTGCGAGCCGGCTCTGGCCGCTGGCGAGAGCCAGCCTCTGGCGGCAGCGCCGTGAAGTCCAGGCGGCGCCGAGCGCCCGCTAGCGGCGAGTAAAGCGGCGCGCACTTGCGCGTCGGCCCCCATCGGAAAATTCCCCAAGCCGCCCGAAGCGTTGGTCGTCGGCGAGAGTGATGTACCGCCCGAACAGGCGGCTAGCAATGCCGCGACACCAGTCGCGGCGACAAAACGAAGCGCAATGCGCGCATCCAAAAAGTGCATGTGGTTTTGTTACCTCCGCCATCCAGGTTGAACGTAGGCGGGGGAGTTCCTGGATGTTGCTCTCTAGCGCATAGCTAAGTAGACCGGCGATCGCACGTAAAGAAGTCGCTCACTCGTCGTCAGGAGCGCGGAGCGACGGCTTTTTGTAAAGAAAATAGGGCCGTGCGTACGGAGCGGAAATCGGTTTGAAGGGCGCAGGCTTCTGCTTGAAGTCGAAACTATCGCTGAGGCTGTAGGCGCGCACGTCCGTGTAACCGCTGCCGTATCCGAGCGATCCCAGCGTTGGCAAATCGAATGCCTCTTCGACGAACTTTAGAATGCTGCCGAACTCGTACTGCGTATGTGACACGTAGCCTTTCTTCGCATACGGTGAGATGATGATGCACGGCACCCGGATGCCCAAACCCCGGAAGTCCATTTGCGGCGGCGGCACATTGTCGTACCAACCGCCCCAATCGTCCCAGAGGACGACGATGGCAGTCGAGTTCCAGTATTGACTCTGGCCGATGGCATTGACGACACTTACGACCCAGGAAGGGCCGGTGTCCGAACCTTCGCCGGCGTGGTCTGAGTCGGCAGCGTCGGGGATCACCCATGAAACGGAGCGCAGCTTTCCCGCGGCGGCATCACTCAACACACGCGTCGGTGGCGAGATGACATCGCGCGCCCAATCGCTGCCCATCCGCACGCCCGCAATCGAGTCAAACTCCGACCAGACCCTTCCCCCGACGTCTTTCCCCGCGATCGCCGGGGCGTAGTAAGCCCATGATATCTTCGCTGCGTCGAGGAGATCTGCAATCGTTCGGAACTGCTTAAAACAGGGGAACGGGCCGCCGCCCCAGATCTCCTGACGCGACGAATAAAGAATTGACGTCTTCGTTCCGCTTGGCGCGTCGCAGCCCCACGGCTGGGCGAGCGGGGCGTCGACTTCAGCCAGCCCGGTGTCCAGGTTGGTCGTGCCAGCGATCAGATCCAGGTGCGCGGTGAAACTGCCGCCCAGCATGCTTGGAAACATGTGGTCGGCAAGGACGTACCGTTTCGCCATCGTCCAATATGGTTTAACATAACG
Organism: Candidatus Cybelea sp.; assembly: GCA_049696515.1. Classification (GTDB taxonomy): domain Bacteria; phylum Vulcanimicrobiota; class Vulcanimicrobiia; order Vulcanimicrobiales; family Vulcanimicrobiaceae; genus Cybelea. Next base: position 16,523 of record JBAVTZ010000100.1, read on the forward strand.
GGGGTCGACGTATTGGTAGGCGTAGGCGCCTGCCGGGCGGCTCGGCCCCAGCGGATTCTGATCGAATCCGTCCATTCGGCCACCGTCCCAATCGTTCACCGCATCGCGCCACTCGTGCGAGATGTCGGGGCCGGCTAAGCTAGTCGGTCGCAATTTTACCCGAACACCGTCATGCGTATAACCGTAGTCCGCGTAGTGAGCGCCTTTGAAGCCATGAAAGAGATTGTCAAAGCTCCGATTCTCCTGTACGACGATGACCACGTGTTTGATGTACTCGCGTACCAGTCGCGGAGGCGGAGCCGGCGGCGGCAAACCGTTGGGAGGCGCAGGAACCGGATTCTGTGAGCCCGCGCCGCCGGCCGAACAGCCGGCCCCCACCAGACATATTAACGACGCGAGGAGCGCACAGCGAATCGTCAACGCCGCGCTACTACCCGGCAGGGCTCGCCCTCGCACTCGATTATCACGTGGACGCCAGAAGAGGCTCGATGAGTCTTGCCAGCTTTCATTGGAATGGCACGATTGTATCGGAACGAGCAGTTCCGAATCCTGGAGGGAGTCTGAGAACGCCCAAGTAGGTGTGCGAGCCCCGATGCGAGTAACCGCATGCCGCCCCTCGTCGCGGCCTCGCAAGATTCCGGGCCGGCGTGCATAAAGCACAAAAGCGATTATGAAGGCTTGTATTTTCGTGGCCGCGGTGGCCGGACTCTTCGCCCTCGGCGGCTGCGCCTCGAGCACACAGGGGATTCCCGCGGCGTCGGTTGCTGCGCGGTCGCAAGCGCCAAGCGATGGAGCCGCGCGGCCGAGCAGCTCGTTGACGCAGCTGGTCAACCTCGATTACTCCAATGGCAAAATATCGGTTTTCTCGGTCAGTAAAGGCCGGGCACAACTGACGAAATCTTTCGCGCCCGGACACGGAGTGGCCCAGGGTCTGGCCATAGATGCGCAAGGGCGCATTTACACGACGGTCACGGCAGCAAACTCCGACCCCTGCGCAGCGTGCGTCGAAAGTTTTACAGCCGACGGCAAACTTCTAGAGCGGCTTCCTGCGCCGATTTTGTCTGGAGCCCCTGGACAGCCATCGCTGACTGACGTCGCAGTCGACGCGCATCGCAATGTTTACGTCAGCGATTACGGCCAACAGGCGGTTTACTTCTATCCGCACGCCGACATGACGCGCAAACCGACGGTCGTGGTGCAGAACTCTCAAAACGCCGCGTCGGTTCTCGCAACGCCCAGCGGCGGCACGGTCGTGGTCTCCGGCGGCTGCGGATTTGCCAGCGTACGCCCGTATACGCGCGTGAGCCGCGGGAAATACGCCGCGGGCTCGTGCTTCGGCATCGGCACGATCGCGCTCATCGGGGGTGCCACCGACGACGCGATCGACGTGATGACGCCGGTTGACGGCGTGCCCGCTCTGGTATCGGTATCGTCGCCAAGCGGCGGACGGATCTTTCACACGCCGGGGCGCCTCGCGTCGATCAGCGGCGTGGCTTTCAGCAGCGACGCCTCCACCGCTTACGTCGCAAACGCCCGCAAGGAGTGCGTGTACGCCTACGCGCGTCCGGCTAAGGGCTGGCTGTCCGCCGAACGCCCGAAACTGCTCGCAACCTACACGGGCTTCAAGAACCTCGATGTTATCGCCGTAGCGCCCTAACGGCCTTTTTGTCTTAGCGCACCATTCTCACGGGTGGAGCAAGTGGGAGCCGATCGTTCTTGGCATCGAGCGGACGAGCGACGATGCGATAGTCGAATGAAACTCGCGAACGCCCGCCCTCCGTTTCACGAACCTGGAAACCGTTAGACGTTTTGATGCTCACGTACAAGCCGCGCGTTTCTCCCAAGGGAGTAAGGAAGACGTAATACGGGCGGTTTCGATCGATCGTGGAAGCAAAAGCCGGATCGAACCATACGTTGGCAACGCCCCCGGACATTCGCGCCGTCCCAAAATCTTCGAGCGTTGCCGATGTCGATTCCGAGCCGTAGGCGAGGACCTTTTGGCCGTTGCTATTCCGATGCTGCGACCGCTCGACCGATCCCATGATCGTTCCCGTGCAACTCAAGTTGGCGTTCTGATCGATGACACAAGAGCCTCCCGTTACTTTGTTGAACGAGCTAAATAGCTCGCTCGTCGAGTTGTCACCCTGAGCGTAAATAGCCACGCCTGCGTCGGCGGAATTGTTGGACTCGGCGACGACGCCCTCGCCTCCGGTGGCCGTGTTGAGAGCATAACCCGCAACCGCGGCAGCGGCGCCGGTCGTATGGCCTTCCACGCCGTTGCCGCTCGAGGAAATCCCATACACCCCCTGTCCGTTCGAAGACTTGCCGTAGACACCGTACCCCGATCCAAGGCCTGACTTGCTGACGCCGGTAACGCCGGCGCTTCCATTAGTCGCGTCGGTGAGGCCGTGGACACCATCGCTCTTTGCGGCCGTGCCGGAGACACCCCAGGTCGCGCTACCGGTGGAATCGCCTTCGACGCACGCTTTGCCGCTGCTGCACGTATAGGAGACGCTGCCGGCCGGATTTGCGTGCTCGGCTCGCACGATGCTGAAGCTGGAGGTTGCGATGGCCACGCCGACGGCGATTGCACCGACGACGGCGGTTCGATTCGGTCGAAACATGGGTTGAAACATCGTTTGCTCCTTTCGAAGCTGGTTAGGCTGGAGAAGTGATTCTGTCAGTACGAGAGGGTACGCCACCTTGACAAAAGCGTGGCGCGGGCGCAAGCTGGATTTCCGCTTTCTGTAAGGACGTGAGGTAGCTATGCCGAGGCCGAAAGATCACGAGCACGAGCACGAGCACGACCGCAAACACGATTCTCGCCAGCGGGAGCGCAAAAACATCGGTGACGATCCCAAGCGTCACACCGAGATCGTTGCGCAGCGCTGGTTGGGAAGTCCTCCGCCCACATTCGACCGGTTCGCTAAGGCTCTAAAGCAATGGTTCGCATTGCCCGGCGCAGTCGTGCGGCCGGCGGCGGACGTGACCGGGGACGAGGACAAGCGATGAGCCTTAAGGGTACGGTTTGGGCCCCAATCGGTCCGAGCCCGATGAAAGAGTCCAGCAGCCAAGACAACGGACTCTGCACGACGATCGCGGTCGATCCCGTCAATCCCAATGTACTCTATCTCGGCTCGGCTCAAGGCGGCCTCTGGCGCAGCCGCGATGCCGGCACCACGTGGACATCGCTCTTCGACCACCAGCTGGCACTCGGAATCGGCGAGCCGACCGGCATCGCGATCGATCCCAACAACCCCACCACCATCTATGCCGGAACGAGTGGTCGCGTCGGCAGCGCCGAACCCGACACGGTTCTGCAACCCTCCGCCGGCCTCTTCAAGTCGACGGATGGCGGCGCGAGCTGGATCGCACTCGGTTCTGGGTATCCAGCCTGGAACACCGGTAATGGCTGGCAGTTCGTCAACCAGTGGATCAACGTCATCATTGTCGATCCGGCAAATAGCGTGATCTACATGGCCACGTCGTCCGGGGTTTTCACCTCTCCCGACGGTGGCCAGACATGGACGGGAGCCAGCGGCATCAGCGGCGATACCCGCTCGCTGCAGTTGGATCTCTCGACGCCTCCGAACGCGCGCATTCTTTACGCGGGCGTTAGCGGCGCCGGCGTCTTCACTTCCGCCGATAGCGGAGCCACGTTCAACCAAATCCTGAGCCCGACCACTCCCGCCGTGAAGACGGCCCTCGCCGGTGGCAGCTTTACGCGCACGGTGGTTGCGCTCGCCCCGCCAACTTCACCGCCTGACGTCAACGGCGTTCAGGTGATCTACGTGACGCTCGCAGCGGGCTACGGCAGTTCGCCCGACCCAATCGGCCTGTTCATCAGCACGAATCAAGGAAGTACCTGGGCGCAGCAGCCGGCAACGGGCTTCTCAGGGACGACTTACGGTGGCTACGCGCTGCACATGGCCGTCGATCCGGCATCGCCGGGCGACGGCATCCATGACATCATCTACGCCGGATGCATAAGTCAGTTTAAGTCCACCGATGCCGGCAATACATTTAGCACGTTGAGCGTCGGGCACGCCGATACGCACACGTGGACGCTCCTGGCTCAACCGACCGGCACGGTAGTCTACTGCGGAACCGACGGTGGAATCGATGTTTCCACCACCGGCGGAGCGACATGGAATTCGCTCAATGGCGGCGGCCTGCAGACGGGCCTCTTCTACAACTTGACGATCAAGCCGGACAACACGGCCAGCGTTACGGCCGGCGCTCTGCAGGACAACGCCATCGAAACGACCGCCGGAGTCGCCTCTCCCGAGTGGCAAGCCACCTACGGCGGTGACGGATGGGACGTCGCCTACGACGGCAGCACTCCGCCACTTCTGTACAGCACCAGTGGAGGACCCGCGACCAACGTCGTCGGCTCCAACGATGATGGTGTGAGTTGGACCATCTCGGTCACTCCGCCGTGGACCGCGGTCGACACCGGCGGGTTCTTCCTGACGCCACTGGCGGCCGATCCCAGTGCTTCAGGCGTTCTCTATGCCAGCGGACTTCAGAATTTGTGGCAGCTTCCTCCCGGTGGCCCCTGGCGCATTATCGCTGCGCTCGGAAACAGCGGCAACGTCGACGTCGCGCCGGCGAATGGCAATAACGTCGTCATCGCGGCGGGCAGCCAGGTCTGGGTAACCGCGAACGCGCTTGCGGCCACGGTCGGACCGCCAACCGGCGTAACGTTCACCAATATTACGCGCAATTTGCCGGCTCGAAATATCGCGCGGGCCGTCTTCGACCCCGTCGACCCGAACGTAATTTACGCCGTGGTCAACGGATTTGACAGCGGGGCGGGACAGAACGTCTACCGGACGACGATTAGCGCCACGTCATGGACCAACATCTCGCCGAACCTCGACCTTCCGTGCGGCGCGATTGCGGTCGACGGGACTACGACGCCGACGACGCTGTACGTGGGAACCGATCTGGGTGTGATCCGCTCGGTCGACGGCGGCAACTCGTGGTCGGTACTCGATGACATTCATTTTCCCAACGTACCCGTGTACGACCTGGCCTTCAATGCGAAGGCCGGCGTGCTGCGCGCCGCAACCTATGGACGCGGCGTCTTCGAGTTCGTCACGCCCACAGGCCCTGCAATTGCGGTCAGCCTCGAGGATGGGCTCGCCTTCGGCACGGTTTGCTCGGGCCCCGCATATCTGACGCTAAAGATTTACAACGTTGGAAAAGCCGATCTAATTATTACGAGCGTCGCCGTTCTGTTGGGTTCGACCGATTTCACGGTGCTCTCGACACCGTCAACACCGCTTACGATCGAGCCGGGCGATGAGGTCGACTTCACGGTGAGCTACACGCCGAGCGTCACCGGCATTCCCGAAACGGCCACGATTCGCATTATCAGCAACGATCCGACCGCGCCTGTTGTCGATCTTTCCGCGATCGGTACTGGCGGCGCCGGGACTGCCGCCGTTTCTATTGCGAACAGCGGCGATTTCGGCAACGTTTGCAGCGGATCGTTCGCCGACGAATTGCTTACGATCAACAATCCGGGACCGTGCCCGCTGACGATCTTTAACATCGCCGGATCGGGGGACTTCTCTCCGCCGACCGTGCAGTCGTATCCGCTCGTCGTCAGCTCCGGCGCATCGATCGATCTAGTCGTTCGCTTCGCGCCGTCCAGCTACGGTCCGCAGACCGGCATAATCACCGTATTGAGCAGCGATCCGTCGAGCCCGAACGTGCTCTCCGTTTCCGGCAGCGCTCCCGCACCGACAGCGAATCTGATCGTCGCAAACACCGGAAACTTCGGCAATGCCTGCGTCGGCGCGTTCGCCGACGAATCGCTGATCCTAACCAACAGCGGAGGATGCACGCTCACCGTCAGCGCAATTACTTCGAGCTCGCCCGAGTTTCTCGCACCCGAAGTCTTGTCATACCCGATCACGATCGCGCCCGGAACCTCGCTGCCGGTACCGATCCGTTTCCAGCCCCTCAGCTTCGGTTCCAAGTCCGCCACCATTACCGTCGTCAGCGACGATCCGGCCAGTCCATTGAGCGTCAATCTCTCAGGGGAAGCGCCTTCCGGGACCCTCGCAATCGCAGGCTCGACGACCTTCGGCGGCGTTAACGCGACTTGTTGCGCAGATCGCACCCTCTCGATCTGCAACGTCGGTCAATGCGCGCTCGACGTTACCAGCGTAGCCTTCAGGCGAAAGAGCCGTTACTGGCGGCTACTGCACAACCCGTTCCCGGCAACGCTGACGCCAGGCGCATGTCTTCCCGTCGTAATCCAGTATCACGCACTCGAAAAGTGTTGTCGCATTTGCGAGCTCGTGATCGAAAGTAACGATCCGGTAACCCCCGTCAAAATCGTAGAGGTCGAAGCATATACGATATGGCCTTGGTCGAAAGAGGATTGTGACGACTGCCACAAAGGCTGTTGCGACAAGCCGCATCCAGTGCCTTGCCGACAGGGCTACCCATGCGGTTGCGTAGACGACGATGAAGATTGCAAAGAGTAGGCCTTGGAGGTTTCGTTGAAGCAGATAGCCTTAGCCTCAATCGCCGGGCTCGCGGTATTGTTAGCGGCGGCATTCCCCAACTGGATCGAGCTGAAAACGGGTTGGAATCTCGATGGACGCGATGGATCGATAGAGCTGCTCATTCCAGCCGGATTGTTGACCTTAATTGGGCTGGCGTTCGCACGCACCACATTGAGACGGCGACGAGTCGCAAAAAAGTATCTTTAAATGGGAACGTCAACTCCGGTCGGCTGGCACACCGTCACGCCTCGGGTAGTAGTCCACGATCCAGCTAACCTGGTCCGCTTCCTCAATAAGGCGTTTGGTGCAAGTGGAGACTTCACGGCGGACGCACCATCGGTGATGAGAATCGGCGACTCGATCGTCATGGTAAGCGGCGCGGGCCCTCGTGATCCGATGCCTGCCTTTCTCTACCTGTACGTTGACGACGTCGATTCAACTTACCAGCGAGCTTTAGAAGCGGGTGCGGTCAGCCTCGAAGAGCCGGCCGATATGCCGTATGGAGATCGGCGCGCAATGGTCAAGGATCCGTGCGGCAACGATTGGCAAATCGCCACTCACAAGAGGCGCATTTAGAATCGGTTCCCCGAGACGCCGGTCTCGGGGGCCGCACTCGCATTCTGCGCGCGCGGTTGCCTGCTGCCTGCTTAATCAAAGTAAGAGCTTGCTTGACCTGGTCCGTACGGGGTGTTAGATTTAACGAGCACTCCGGCGCGCTTTTCGTGAGCAAGCCTTCATGTCATCGCGCGGCGGGTGAGGCGCTTTTCGACCTTCATTCCAATACAGCGTCGGAGTGACGTTCCTGAATCTTAACCATAAGGAGCTCGCACGTGATTAACTCGCGCAAAGCGAATGTTTATTCGTTGCTTTTCGTTGCCGTTGGAATGACGACGGTATTTCTTGCGGGATGTGGAGGGTCAATGACTCCCAACTCGACGTCCGCTCCCGCTTCGGCCTCGGCGAAAGTGGTTCCACTCGCCAACGACTTCAAATTCACAACGATCAACAACCCCGCGGATTTAACGTTCAATCAGTTGCTTGGAATCAACGACAAATTTACGATCTCAGGCTACTACGGTAGCGGGTTGACCGGTCATCCAAACAGAGGATACACGGTCGTGGCGCCCTTCCCGCCGGGTGTTTTCACCGCCGAGGACTTCCCCGGTTCCGTCCAGACGCAAGTTACCTGTATCGACAATAAGGGTAATACCGGAGGCTTCTGGGTCGGTGCCAAGGGTGTGAATCGCGGATTCATCGAGTGGAATGGGGTCTTTACGAGCTATGCGCATCCCAAGGCGAAAGCCACGGTAACCCAGATCCTCGGCCTCAACAACGATGGAATTGCGGCCGGGTTTTACACCAATAAGAACGGCGTCAATCACGGATTCACTTTGGATCAGGCGACCGGCGCGTTTACGCCAGTTGTGCCTCCGGGCTCAGCGAACGTGACCGCATCGGCCATTAACAATAAGGGCGACGTCGTCGGTTTCTACACCACCGGCTCGGACGTGACGCTGGGATTCTTCTTCAAAAAAACCACCAAAGCTTACACGGTTTTCCGGTTTCCCGGCTCGAACAACACGACGCCGTTCGGCGTGAACGATGGGGACGCTATCGTCGGCTCTTACGTGGATGCGCAAAACGCGATGCACGGATTCTTGCTGACCAATGTGGTCGGTACGGCCAAGTTCACGTCGATCGACGATCCCAACGGCATCGGAACGACGACCATCAACGGGATTGCGCCCAACGCGTTCGACATGGTGGGCTTCTTCGTGGATGGGAACGGAAACACTAATGGAATGATCATCCAGCCCAAATAGGCCCGACCAATAGATCGCCGGGAGCCGCAACCTCGGATACAGGCGCGCGTACGGCTTCCGGCCGATCTTACTATCCCGGCGCCCCTAGCCACGACTTGCGGGATCGCAGCGTTCCCTCAGGCTGGTAGCGGTAGCAAAAAAAGCTTCCAAACGATGGCCTGCTTGCCAGCCGCCTTGTGGTGGTCGTCCGTTTCTTATACGCCTTTAAAGATGACTTTGGTCATTTTACGGGAACCTTTGTCGCCACGGCTCTCCTGCGAGTCCGACTGCTAGTCGCCGGAGAGCCCCATCAGCTACGGAGGTGAACATGAGCGTGCGGCTCGGGCAACAGACGGGGTGGGTTCAACTAGGCGATGTCGCCATCGCCTTTGTCTTTCCGGTTCACGTGCAACAAGCCGATGAGCCGGAATCAGAAAAAATCGCTGCGCAACATAGCGCAGCCTGCGGCATAGAGGCTCTTGACTAAAGTAGCGTAGCCGTGCGCGTGGATTCCAAGTCCTTGCCGGTTAGGTTCGACGTGGACCACCCAGCTTTTGGGCGAGTTACATTTGTGTTTGACGATCGCTACGCCACAGGCGGGTACGCCGCGACCGACGGCTTCATCTTCTTCGGGGTGGCATATCCGCGGTTTGATTTCGTATTTGAACGCGAAGGTGACGCGTTTGTTGCGTCTGAGATTAACCGAGTAACGAAGCAGCACGTCGCCGATTATGCGCGAACGGTTTTCGAAATAGCCCCGCCGGCGTTTCGCTCGTTCGTGCTCTCGAAGGCAAAGGAGCTCGCAAACGCGTTTAAGCCGGCGGCTAACCGCGACCCAACGGGCTAGCCTTGAGCTATTTCGAACCCAGACTGACTACCGCATCTAACGGGTCGGCGAAGCCACCGATACTCACGGCTGGGCTACCGCCAAGCGGATACCGCCACGCGAACACCCTCCGGTTCCGCGGGTCAGTCGCGATGAGCATCGTCTTGCCGCCGATCGCTGCGATCGAGAATTGGTAGACGTCGTCATCACCCTTCAGCGTCGTCGAGCTCACTTTTGTTGCCCCTGAGCGTGAGATCGAGAACCGATCTATTTCATTCGGACGGGCTCCGATATCGCAAACTGCGAGATATTTGCCGTCCCACTGCATGCCTAAAAAGGATGCGGTTTTTACGTTTATCTTGAGGTCTTTGAACGAGCCGGCACCCTTGGGAAGCTCCCCTAACACGGGGGGACCAGGCCGCAAACCGTGACCGTCAACGAAAAGGTTACCCTTATCGTCGTAAGCTGGAAAATGGTAGAAGAAAGTGTTAGGAATACTGTATGTCTTTCCGTTAGGGTTGCCATGAGGATAGATCACAACGTTGCCAGGCTGCCCATACGTACCCTGCTGGTTGTTCGTGACCGCAACGTTTCCGGTCGTGGGGTCGACCGAGCACCCCAGGGGAAAGCCGGAGAAGTCGATCATCGTCTTGAGGACGTTTTGTCCGTCTCGCGAGTATTCTCGAATGCTCTGTGCCGCATTGTCCACCACGAAAATCTCTTGCGAGGTGTTGAGGCATATCGTAAGCACGTCGTAAAAGGGGACCTCGATCTTTCCCAGCCTCTTTGGCGCCGGGTAAGAGTACTGGTAAACCGTTTCAGATCCGTTGTCGACGACGTACATAAAGTCGGCAGGTGCTGCGGGAGAGATCGGGCCTGCGAGCCCATCCGCCGGCTGCCCCAACCTCGTGGCTCGGCCCGCTGGTGATGCGGGAGCAAGCATCGATTGCGAGCCCGAGCCGCCGCAATCTGCGAGTGCCGCCGCCAGCAGAGCAAGGGCCAGGACACCGAGGTGAATGGGAACGCGCGCCTTCAGCATGCCGAGATTCTAACAGACTTTTCGTTCCGACTAAACATAGAGCACGAACGTCCTCCGAAACAACGCGTTGCGGCTCTAGGCCGCTGAGCGGGGCAAGCGGCGTGCGCGAGCCTAGCTGCCTGGCAACCAGACAGCCAATGTAGTAACCGCCGCGCGACGTGCCCCATTCCATCGCAAACGCCGAAGCTCAGCTCGCTGTGACACGCGCGCTTTCAGGGGCTGGTGCCCGCAGCCCTCGGCAAGGTCCGTTTGGCTGTGCGGATGAGGCCGAATGTTATACTGCCGATGTGGTGGGCCGTGCGGTCTACATCCCTTTCCCGTTTACGACGATAGCGATTGTCGCGGCGCTCGTCGCGCTTTTAGTGATATTTGCGCGACGGACGAGGCGGTGATTAGTACGCCGTTGGAAGGCCCACGTCGCCCAGGGCGTAGAGATATGATTGCTCTGCCTGGCGCAGTGCAAAAACGGCATTGAGACGATCGGTTTCGGCTAGCGTGAGCCCGCTCTGCGCGTTGAGTAAGAGCGCGAGGTTGGTGATTCCGGCGCGGTATTGCACTTGCGTGTCCGTCAGCACTTCCTGCGCGGTCTTCAGTTCAGCGTCGGCTTGCGTCACCGCTTCACGCGCGCCGCCGAGAATCCCAAATGCTTGACGAACGTCGAGTTCGACGCCCAGTTCGGTTTGCAAAAGTGTCGCGCTCTCCAAGTCGACTTGGATCGCCGCAGACTCGGTCTGTGCGTTTTTGACGCCCTGGTCGTAGACCGGCAGCGTCATCGAAGCGCCCACGAAGTTATTGGCCGGAGTCCCGAGTTGGCTACCTGGAAAGGTTGCCACGCCGGCGTTTGCAACGAGGCTGACCTGCGGCGCCGAAAGCGTACGCGCCGCGCGCAGCGCATCGCCGGCAGCTACCACGGCGTGCTGAGCGCTCTGATAGTCGGGCCGTTGCGATCGGGCTCTCGCTAGCGCGGCGTCGTAATCCGCCGGCTCGTCCGGAATGAGCGAGCGGCCGGCCTCGCCCGACGCATCCTCGATCGGTTCGATGCCTCCGTTTGCATGCATGCCCATCGCGTTATCGAACGCGGCGAGCGCGGCTATCTCTTGGCCTTGCGCGCGAGCAACCTGTACCAACGCTTGAGCCGTCGGAATTTGCGCCGTCGCGAGATCGACGTGCGAGGCGACGCCGGCGTCGATCTGCGCGCGAATGAGATCCTCCTGTGCGCGGTCCTGCGCTACGATTCGCAAGGCCAGCTGAACCGCCGCGCGCGCCTCGAGCGCGTTGTAGTACGTCTGCCCGACCGTAAAGGCAAGCTGCTGCGCCGACCGCGCGAGCGTTCCCGCCCCGGCCGCCGCAGAGGCCTGCGCCGCGCGAATTTGAGCCAAGACGTGGCCGCCGTCGTAAACGAGTTGGGTCACGCCGATGCCGGCCAGGTTTTCGCTGGGCGCCTGCGCGGCTGGGTTGCTCGATCCGTGAATCGCGGTGAGCGTGCCGACGACGTTTGGCTGGTAGGGGGTCTTGCTGAGATCAACGTTGGCGCGCGTCAACCGATACGTGTCCCCCGCGATCTGCAAGGCTGGAGATCGCGCCGCTGCGATGGCGATGGCTTGCGCAAGCGTCACAAGCTGCACCGCCGCGATCAGAAATTCCACGAACTCACGATCCAGCTACATCGCCGCCGAAGCGGTGGGAGCGTCGACAAGCTGACCGTCGAGGAGTCCCACGGTGCGTTTTGCGTGCTTGGCAAAACGTGCGTCGTGGGTCACCATGACGATCGTCGCGCCGCCGTCGTGTAACTCGCGCAGCAGCTCCATGACGGCTTCGCCATTCTTCGTGTCCAGATTGCCGGTGGGTTCGTCGGCCAGCAGGATCGACGGATCGACCGCGAGTGCACGGGCCACCGCGACGCGTTGCTGCTCTCCTCCGGAGAGCTGCATCGGGTAGTGCTTCGCGCGATGGGCAGCGTGAACGCGCTCGAGGACTTCGGCAACCCGCAACCGCCGCTCGCCGCGCGTTACGCCGCGATAGACCAACGGCAGCTCGACGTTTTCGGCCACGCTCAGATCACCGATGAGGTTAAAGCTTTGAAAAATGAAACCGATCTCGCGGTTGCGGATCGCGGCACGTTCGTCGGTGCCGAGCTGTTCGACATTGCGGTCGTTGAGACGATACTTACCGGTCGTCGGCGTGTCCAGTAAACCGATAATCGAGAGCAGCGTCGATTTTCCGCAACCGGAGGGCCCTTCAATCGCCACGTATTCACCGCGCTCGATGCCGAGCGTGATGCCCCGTAACGCGCGCGTCTCGACGTCTTCGGTAAAATAGCTCCGTCCAAGATTTTCCAGTTCGACCAGCATGGCGGTTCCTATCGTAAGCTCAGCGTGGTTTGATCGAGATAGTTCGACATATCCGAAACGATTGCGGTATCGCCGGGGCTTAGCCCGGAGAGCACTTGCACGCGATCGGTCGAGCCTCGTCCCAGGCGAACCCGCACGCGCTCGGCTGTACTGCCGCCGTCGGCTATTTTGAAGAGCTCGATCGTGCTGTCGTCGGTAGCGCCGGCAGGCCGCGAAATCGAGACCGCGTTCGGAATCGTCGAAACGACGATGGTTCCATCGACGTTGGCATCGGGGCGAGCGCCGGGCGGAAGAGGACGCGCAAAGGTGACGTCCGTCGCGACGGTCCCGTTTTCGGCCGCCGGCGCTACCCGAGAGACACGGCCTTGGAAGGCGCCGTTTCCCGTGTCGATGCTTGCGCGCATGCCGACGTTGACCGAATGCACGTCCCCTTCGGCGACTTGTAGCACCGATTTGAGCGACCTTGCATCGGCGACGTGCGCGATTACGGCGTTCTGCGCCACGCTCATCCCAGGGTCGACCTCGACGCTTTGGATGACGCCGCTCGTTGCGGAGCGGACGGTCAGCGCTT